>WTAT01000345.1 GCA_013139415.1 Desulforhopalus sp. | reverse complement strand
CTGAGATTTGCGGGAAGCGTTTCAGTAGGAGTACATGTGAAATCTTGGGGGAGCAAGGTTGAGCTCAAAGGATAAATGATTTGCAGCTCTGTTTTCAAAAAGACTCCTTTATGGGATGCAGGGCCATTGTCTTCAAACTGCAGAAAGGGCAGTGAGGCGGGGAAACAACACCGGAACCCTAAAGAGGCAAAGGGCCCCGGCAGGAGATCAATGAGCCTGTTGACTTACGGCCTTTTCGCCCGATATCCGCGTTATGTGAAAAAAATAATCCTCGAAATATTAAGTATATGTCTCCGGTTATTTTTTTCACATGCCTTGATATCAAACGAAAATACTCTTAAATCAACAGACTCATCAATTACGAACGTGCACACGGCACGCTGCTATCAACCACTTCAACCGCTTTTTGCTGGTTTTTTCTGCTGGTGTTCCTCGGTGTGCTGCTTTGCTTTTTCGCCTTCTTTTAACAGTTCATCAGTTTTTTCGGCTTCTTTCTGGCCAGCGCTCACGGCGCTATCTTTGTGTCCACTTCAACCACTTGCAGCGGCGGATTTGCTCACTTCAGCGCTACCTGCGCTGGGTTTCGCGCTTCAGCCACTGCCTGCAGCATGAGCTCCGGGTAAGGCGACTCCCCCTGCACTGATCAAACTTGCGACACCAAGGCCTGCCAACAATTTTTTCACATCTTTTTTCATAACGGTCTCCTTTTGCGGATATTTATGAAACTTTGATAGGATAATCCTATCAAAAACAGATTGGTGATAGGCAATTTATATCCATGACAAAGGGAGGCTGTCAACAAAAAAATATTAGTGCCTTGTTCCTGAAAGCCTGTCAATAAAAACAAGAAATCTGGAGAGTGTATTAAAATTAGAAACTTAAAGTGACCAACAAGGCACTTATCCTTATTTTCAATACCCCCTTGAGGGGTATAAAAAATCTGAAGTAAGGCGCCTAATGGGAATCGTAGGCCACAAGCCTGACGCAAAGTTTCTTTTCTAAATCTTGAATTTTGCCCAGCACGTCCTCCTCTAGATTGGATGTGTCAGGTGGGGTGTAGTAAGCCAAGAGCCTTTTTCCAATCTTTTTTTCCAGTTTCATAATGGCCTTGACATCTTTAGCACCGAGATAATCCGCATAAGTGTGATCAAAATCCATTTCCATCTCCCTTGGTAGTTTGTTGATGAGTTGCTGTGCGCAAAAATCTACAAGCGATAGAGTGCACAGGTTTGAAATAGTTTCAAGTCAGAAAACTCAAGAGTCGATTGAAGATAAAAAATGTCTTTCATTGTAATACACAAAAAATTATATCATCGTGATAACAAAAGCAAGGGTTCCACTAATCTCAGAGAATCTATTTTTGCGCCAACTGATGGTAATTCCCTGTCTGAATTTAATCGCTCAGAGAAAGGGTTTACATTATTTCTAATCTGCTGCCGGCTCTGTACGGGGAATCTCCAAGAGCATGAATTTATTGGATTCCATCTCTTCAACGATAAAGTCAATCGTTACCCGAACCCTTGCAATTTTCCTTGAGTCAGGATTGACCTGAAGCCAGAATGTTCTTTCGGCACTCAATTTAGGCAGTACCGCGACAAGAGTCGGTTCGAAGTGTGCCATAAAATAGGGGATAACTCCAATGCCATTGTCTGCGAGGATGGCGTGTTTTTGCCCTACAAGGGTCGAACTCCTGAACTGAGCGCGCCCTCCTTTATGGAATTCGTTGATGAAATTTAAGTCCTGGTCATACAAAAGGTCATCAATATACCCAATCGTCCTGTGGTTCCGCAAATCGTCCCTGCTCTCTACGGGAGAACGCCCCTCCAGATACTTTTTCGTGGCGAACAGGCCTAATTTGTAATCTGACAACTTCCTAACGATAATATTCCCAACCGTCGGTTTTCTCACTGTAATAGAAATATCGATCTCCCGCTTTGCCAGGCTGTAATACATCGGCACAGCAATGAGTTCAACCTCAAGCGAGGGATGCATTCTCTGTAATCTTCCTAACCGAGAGGCTAGAAAACTATTGCCTAAACCATCCGGAGCACCAATTCGAATTGACCCCGAAAGTTGGTTGTTCCTTCCCGAGACATCTTCTTCAAGATGGATGATCGTTGTTTCCAATTGTTCAGCATAAGGAAGCAACTTTTCTCCTGCCGGAGTAAGTCGGCAACCTCTTTCTGTACGAGAAAAAAGCAGGGTTTGCAATGAAGCCTCCAGGGCAGACAGACGCCGGGAAACTGTACTGTGCGTGACTTTGAGTTCAGTGCCAGCTGCAACAAATGATTGTGTTCGACAGAGCGCCAGGAAAATGCGCATATCATCCCAGTTGAGTTTCATTGTTTTTTCCATTTTAACTTTAACGCTATACAAACAACGTTCTGCGCTGCATATGCTGCGTATTTATGCACAACTATTGAGCACAAATAGGCGTAGACTGTTCATTAATATATGGTCTAATTAAATTACTTAAGAAAAATATTGCCACAAAAACTAACACATTGACTGGAGGTCTAATATGAACATAAATGTTGATGGAAAACCAAGATTGCCTGGGGAGTACATAAATCTGGAGACGCTCATAGAGCAGGGCCGACAATTACAGTCCAAAGCAGTCTTTGAAATGTGTGCTAACATATTTACACGAAAAAACATATCAACAGCCAGATCTAAGATTGAGAAGCAAGATCCAAGGCTTATAAAATCTCACTAAGAGATCCCATAATTTTCTTGAAAAAACTCCATTCAGGATTCAAATCACCAGGTACCCGGAGGGATTCTTCCAGCCGGGTACCTGGTTGTACAGAGAAACCAAAAAGCTTACTTTGAGGACCTGATATTTAATCGCGGTGCCTTCAAAATACGTCGAATATCTTCTTTTAGATCAGTCTGATCAAGATTTTCGGAACTCTGTGCCATGAGTTTTCTGTATAGCTCGTCCTGTTCTATCGAATGGACGTACTCTTCTGACACCCCATCCTTCAACTGAACATGAGCTGCCCATGGTACAAAATAGTTCATCACCGGTAAGTTCTCATTTTCAGAAATATCAATGTTTAACCCGGCAATATAGAGCAGGTTTTTCCCCTTATAATCATCGCTTCTTCTGATTGATTCAACAACTCTTGCAAATTCGAGCTGGATATTTGTCTTTGCTGCCCGAAGGGCGGGATGTTTCGCGCTGACGATGTCAGGCATAAATTCTATGAGATTCCTTTCCAATAAAATAAAATCATCCGTTTCGTGAAAATCCTCTCTGAAGAAAAAAAGATCTGCCACCAACAAATTGCCGATGCTTTGCCCTGCACCGGAACGCCATTCATAATCGACCTCTTCGAGACGTCGCCTAAAAGTATCGGATACTTTATACGTTTGGGTCGTAGAGGCTGATTTAAAGGGACGGATTATCCCCATACTGTCTTCTTCAACAATATTGTTCAGTCGAAGGACAAGTCCCTGAGCAACAGGCTGGGAGCCAAAATCAATGAATGAATTTTTCACGGTGATCAAACAATGGCCATTGGCATCCTTATGGAGAAAAATGCGATCTCGGGCAAAAAGATATTGTTCCAGATACGGCCTGATAACATGGATCAACTTCCCGCAGGAATCTGACAGACAATCGCCCATCATCTGGGGCCGGTTATATGTCCCATAGACACCTGAATCTGGATCATATCCCACATGACTGGCTTGCAGGATCATGAGGTCTTCACCATGATGGGAGTGAGGCCCATGCCGGTCAACAGCCATAATACCTCCGACTCTTCCGTGGTTGAAAGGGAAGGTACCAAAGTGTTTAGTAAGCAAAATGATAGGTAAACCCTGATTTTCATCTGAACAGAATGCTCTGGAAGGCATGATAAGCCCTTTGCGAAAACCAAGTTCCATACAGAAATTGTATAGCCGCGAGACAAATTCGGGATACGGGATAGCTAAACCATCGATCTTAAATGGCGCAACTTCCCTGACAACATAAACATCTCGATATTTATTGAACATATGTTCACACTCTCTCTCACAGGTTTCTCTTTATCAGAAACAAGGCAGAAAATGACAATTTCCGATCAATTTCCGATCAATTTCCGATCAATTTCCGATTAGGCAGCAACGAAGACCAAGCAATCATCCATCCACTCTACTATTACCCCGGCTGGAAATTAAATCAATTCCGAGATAGTTGTTCTATACAAGTAAATCAGTCCAAAGAATTTTTACATCCTAAGCAGAGAGTGCACCTGCGCACACATCAGGCTTGAAATGCGCCTGATGGATATAATTTTTGATTGCTATTTCCCCTGGAACTTTTTTTCACTCTATTTAATCTGCCAATATATCCTTTTATAACGAATGTATAATAACTTATACTTACAATTACTAACTGAACGATCAGTAAATAGTGTTGACAGACGGAATTGGAAAGAGTATTTAACAAGCTATGGTATAGCTAATAAACCAATCGAAACTTTTCCAAAGGATCTTCATGGCTGGCCGGAAAAACCAAAATGCAGAACTGAGAAAACCTGAAATTCTTGAAGGGTATTATCGTGTTCTTATTAAGGAGGGATTGGAAGGGACATCCATTAGTAAAATTGCCAAACATCTGGGAATCCACCCCAGCCTTATACTACATTATTTCAAAAATAAAGATAATCTGCGACTCGCCCTGATAGAGTTAATGATATCCAAGTTCAAATCAAACCACATGATCAAATTTGATCATATCGAAGATCATTCAGAACGATTTTCTGCAATAATAGATATGATCTTCAGCTATGAATGGTCACGCACAGTAGACCCAGGCGTGCATTTCGGATTTTATTACCAAAGTTTTCGTGACAGCAACGTTTCAAGTTTATTTCGTGAGATGTTTTGCTGGCTAAGGGATTACCTCTATGAAGAATTTGTTGTCTTCAATCGAGAAGGAATCATCCAGGTCAGTGATGAATTAAAGGCAGCGGATTTCATTGTTACCCTTATGGAGGGATTGGAATTCCATGCACATTTTTTAGGACAGGATCAACCGTTCGATGAGTTTGCAGAAATTGCCAAAAATTCTGCACTCGCAGTATTGAAAAATCGAATTATCTAGCTGAGCCGTAACTTATTATTTCGCTAACCCCGGTAAACGGGAAGTAAGGTACTAACACCCCTCAAGGGGGTACTGAAAAGAGCACCCCTCAAGGGGGTATTGAACTGAATGACAGAAAATCTGGAGTAAGGCACTAAAGTGAAATCTGTCCTCACTCGCTGGGAAAGAGCCCAGCACAATTAACTGAACAAGCAGTTAAGTCACTGTCTCAGTTACCGACAACACAACAGAAATGGTTCTTATCTAGATTACATAGGTAATTTCTATATTTAACCGAGCAAACAGTTAACGAAACTCAAATAACGTAAAAAACCTTTAGCCAGAGCAAAGGGAAAAATCACCAGGAGGATTTTCAAATGACTAAGCCGTTAGAGACCCAGGATGCAATGACCAAGGCCCCTTCCAACCGCGATATCAATATTGCACTGAATGAAGCAAAAAAAATGGTCGACCTGATAAAAACACCTGAGGTTGACGTTACCGACGAAGAACGCCAGTGGGTCGCGGAATCAACCTATCAGAACTTTGCAGACCATATCAACAAAGGATTTTTAGAATATCGAAAATCAGTCACAGAGACAGAGGACTTCGCCCTCACCGACTGGCAAGGTGAAGGTTCTATCCTAAAAGACGTTATGGGCCGTGAGTACATCGACATGCTAGGTGGTTTCGGGCTCTACTCACCTGGCATACGTCATCCCAAAATTGTTGCCGCAGCAAAAGCCCAGCTCGACCGAAGTCCCCAATACAGCCAGGAGATGCTCGATCCACTTCGTGCCCATCTTGCAAAGGTCATAGCAAAACTCACTCCAGGCGATATCCAGTATGGCTTTTTTGCCAACAGTGGCACCGAGGCTGTAGATGGAGCAATGAAACTTGCAAAACTCTATACCGGCAAAAGTGGTTTTATCTCAACCCTGAAAGGTTTCCACGGCAAATCTCTCGGTGCTCTCTCACTTCTTGGCAAAGCAGTATACCGTCAACCTTTACTGCCACTCTTAGATGGCGTTCGGCAGGTTCCCTTTGGTGATGCTGACGCTGTCGAGCAGGTACTAAAATATGCAGAAGAGGTGGGCGATGGTATCGCTGGGGTGGTAGTCGAACCTATCCAGGGTGAGGCTGGTGCTATAGAGCCACCTGATGATTACTGGCCTCGACTCCGGGAAATCTGTGACAAATACGGGGTGCTACTTATTGCCGATGAAGTACAGACCGGATTTGGTCGAACCGGTAAGATATTTGGTGTTGATCACTGGGATGTAACCCCTGACATCATGTGCTTTGGTAAGGCTCTGGGCGGTGGCGTTATCGCCATGTCAGGATTTTTCTCGACTGCCAAGGTCTGGAAGTGCATGGAACCAAATCCTTTCATGCATACCACAACCACAGGCGGAAACCCGGTTGCCTGTGCTGCAGCGCTTGCTCAGATATCAGTTCTGCTTGAAGAAGATCTCGCAGGACAGGCCGCTGAAAAAGGTGATTATATCAAGAAAAAAGTTTTAGAAATGCAGAAAAAATACCCACAGATCATCGATGGTATCAGAGGTAGAGGTCTCCTTCTTGGTATGGAATTTCCTAATGATGAGATTGGCTACAAAGTTGCGTCCGGGCTTTTCAGTCGAGGAGTTTTGACCGCAGGAACCCTGACCAATGCACAGACTATCCGCATTGAGCCTGCTCTGAATATTCCCTACGAGCTGATTGACGAAATGCTGAAGCGTCTTGAAGAAACTTTTGAGAGCTTAGTCTAGTAATCAGCCAAATTTAAGACTGAATAAAAAAGTAAAATAACGGAGGAATTCATGAAATTTCTTAGGGTTAATATGACCACTCAAACGGTGCATTGGGAAAATGTACCGGAAAAATATTCGACATTGGGCGGGCGGGCACTGACCTCCATTATGGTGAATAATGAAGTGCCCGCCACTGCTGACCCACTAGGGTCTGATAATAAGCTCATTTTTGCTCCTGGGTATTTTTCAGGAACATCTCTTGTAAACACCGGTCGTCTATCAGTGGGTGCGAAAAGCCCTCTGACCGGTGGGATCAAGGAGAGTAATGTCGGCGGAACTGTAGCATTTTCTCTGGCAAAGCTCGGTATTAAAGCAGTTATTGTCGAAGGCAAAGCAACTGATGACAACTATTTCCTGCTCAATATTGAGGCTGAAAACAGGGTGAGCCTTATTCCTGCTACTGAACTGAAGGGAATGCGAACCTATGCTGTAGCAGAGAAACTGCATGGTGAGTTTGGTACGGGTAAGAGCATCACCTGTATTGGCCCGGCTGGTGACCAGCAACTGTTGTCCGCGTCAATTCAATCCACAGATCTTGACGGTCGTCCATGTCGAGCAGCGGGTCGTGGTGGACTCGGAGCAGTTATGGGTTCAAAAGGTCTCAAGGCAATTGTGGTTGATCGCAAGGGCAAAGTGCCTGCAGAAATTGTCGATAAGGAGAGGTTTAAAAAAGCATCTAAACGCTATGCAAAAGATGTCAAGGCAGACGAATTCAGCGGGGAGATCCTCCCTCAACTGGGCACGGCTGTGCTTGTCGAACCAATCAATGCCGCCGGCGGATTTCCCACCAATAATGCACGGATGGGCCAGTTCAAAGGTGTCGACAAAATCAGTGGCGAGACAATGGCCAAGGTGATTGAGGAACGGGGAGGGAAAACCAAACACAAAGGCTGTGCCCAATGCATAATCGACTGTTCCAATGAATTTGTCACCAAAGAAGGAGAATATGTAACCTCTTCTCTTGAGTATGAAACCATCTGGTCTATGGGTGGAATGATCGGCAATGATAACCTTGATGCCATCGCCAAACTCGATTTTCTTTGCGACGATATCGGTCTGGATACCATGAACACGGGTGCCGCATTAGCTGTTGCCTTTGATGCCGGATACCGGGAATTTGGCGATTCCGATGCCGCTATCAAGTTGGTCGAAGAGGTGGCAGCGGGAACAGATATGGGTCGCTTGATTGGTAACGGCCCTGATGCTGTCGGCAAGCATTTTAAACACGACCGTGTTCCAACTGTTAAAGGCCAGAGCATTGCGGCCTATGACCCCCGGGCAATTCAGGGAATGGCGGTGACCTATGCCACGACCCCAATGGGTGCTGATCATACAGCGGGCTGGGTTGTAGACCAGAACCTGGAGGCTTTTGGCGGAACTGTTGATGCGCAAGGCTCCGAAGGCCAGGTCGAAATATCCCGTGATACCCAGATCCATATGGCAGCTGTTGATACGGCTGGTATCTGCGATTTTGCCCAGTCTGGTCTCGCGACAGAAGAAGGAATCGGCAATGTCTTTACCATGATGAGCGCTAAATCAGGCCAAAGCTTTGGTGAAGAAGACTGGACTAAACTTGGCAAGCGAGTCATCAAAGCAGAACTGGAGTTTAATAGAAACGCCGGATTCACAAGAGAGGATGACCGACTGCCACCGATGTTTTACAACGAGCCACTCCCGCCATACAACGTAGTGGTGAAGGTGAGTGATGAGGAGATGGATTCCACTTTTGATTTCTAAAGAGTCTGCTATGCATGTCCGTGTCAAGTTCTTTGGGACTCTTCCCCAGTACTATCCCGGAGACTACCCAGACTCAGGCTTGGAAATTGAAATTTGGCAGGATATTTCAGTTGGTGAACTTGTAGAACTCGTACATTTATCCCAAGCTCACGTCGCAATAGTCTCCATCAACGGCAGGCTCGCAAAAGCAAGCGATATAGTTCCGGATAGCGCCGAAGTGAAGTTTTTCCAAGCCCTGAGTGGGGGGTAGTATTTCACCCAATCGTGAAAAATTATTCTAACACCCCTCAAGGGGGTACTCAGTTCAGTGCCCCCTTGAGGGGTAAGGCACTAACGACAGGGCTTTATTAACTAATTTAAATAAGGAGGAAAAATAGATTATTGGCCGCCGTGATACACTCTCTGTACAGATTTAAAAGATGTTGGACGCATACACTCCATGTTATTGTTCTTCTGTGAGTGCAGAGTGGATACTCCGGTTTCAAACTATACAGCACACACATCATTCACAGACAGGCAAAAGCATACTGTTTGTGTGGAGGAGAAGCAATGAGTGAAACAATTGGTTTAGACATTATGCAATCGAGTGGTGATATAGACAAAAGTAAAGTGAACAGGACCATCATAGAATACACTTTTCTCGCAATCGCATTTCTTGTAATTACAGTGTTGTCACCTGATGACGAATCCACGTTTGGGATTATCTCCGCCCTCCCAGCTGTGTTTTTGCTCTCTTTTATCTTTTATACAAAACGAATCCTGGAAGGGTTGACTCTTGCCTCTCTTCTTGCCTTTTTCATGGCCCATAAGTTAGCGTTCTTTGCTCCAATGAGTGAAACTTTGTCAGAAGTATTAACAGACGGTGACACCCAATGGCTGTTTATTGTCTGTGGTCTTATGGGAAGTATCATTGCTCTTGTTGAACGAGGCGGTGGTGCTGCTGCTTTTGGCGAATGGGTATCTAAGCGGGCAAAAACAAGAAAAAGCACCCTCATGTGGACCTGGATGCTGGGCCTTGTCATCTTTATTGACGATTATCTCAACTCCCTGACCGTTGGCTCCTGCATGGCTCCTATTACTGACAAGTACAAGGTTTCCAGAGAAAAACTCGCCTATATCGTTGACTCAACAGCGGCCCCGGTTTGTGTTCTTATTCCTATCTCTACCTGGGCTGTCTATATCGCCAGTCTGCTTGAGCAAGCGGGAGCAGCACCTGAAGGGGAAGGAATAAAATATTTCATTCAGACAATTCCCTATAATCTGTATGGCTGGATTGCTGTACTCGTTGTTCCTCTGGTTATCCTCGGTATCATTCCTGTCTTCGGTCCGATGAAAGAAGCTGAAAGACGTGCTTCAGAAGAAGGTATTCTCGCTCCTCCCGGGTCTGATAAAATTGATATCCACAGCGGCGAAGCTGTTAAAAAACCAAGTAAGCCCAGGATCTTCAACTTCTTTTTGCCTATTGCCTTTCTGATCGGTTCCACCATTTATTTTGATATAGATATGCAGCTTGGGGTTCTCGCAACGGTTGCCTTTATGTTTGTCCTTTACATCCCCCAGGGACTAATGGGACCTGAAGAATTTTTTGATACATGTATTGTCGGTATCAAACAGATGCTCTTTCCCCTGCTAATGGTTGTTCTCGCCTTGACCTTTGCAAATATTAATGAGAAAATCGGCTTCCTTACCTATGTTATCGAAATCGCCAAGGTATATATGACTCCGGAAATGATGCCGTTTGTTGTTTTCATCGTGCTGGGAATCACCGAATTTATCATGGGACTGAGCTGGGGGATGTATGCTATTGCAATTCCGGTAGTAATTCCCCTGGCAATCGCAGTTGGTGCTAATCCAATAGTAGCTATCGGTGCGGTCTGTTCAGCAGGAGTATGGGGAAGTCATATTTGTTTTTACTCGGATGCAACAATCCTTAGTTCGGCAGCCACTGGTTGTGATAACTATCGTCATGCGGTGACCCAGATGCCGTATGGATTTCTTGGTGCAATTCTTACTTCTATAGGCTTCCTCATTATTGGTTACATGGGAGTGTAGCATCATCACAGTAAGCCAGGAGGTTGTCCGAGAATAGGCATTCTCGGACAGCCTCCTAGACCAAGTTGTATCAGACTAACAACGGGAAAGAAAAGCGCACTCCACCTTTTTCTTTTCCGTCTTTTTTTGTTAAATTTTCATTGGAAGGTATTGAGATTCGCATCGGTGCCGGCATCGGTATTTCCATATACCCAGAACACGGAGACGATATCAAAATCCTGATAAAAAAGGCGGATGACGCTATGTACTATTCAAAACGAAAAGGAAAAAACAGCTACATCTTCACTCCAGATTGATGCCTATCTATAGATCATCGCAGATGATTTAATACTTGATTTAATACTTAAATCATTGACTAACGTGCCGATAAGTTAAGGATTAGCAAATTGAAATACATATCAATTCACCTGCCACGAGCTATAGGAGGCTGTCCGAGAATAGGCATTTTCGGACAGCTTAGTTTCCATTCTGAAACAGATAAGCAAAGAGACATTACAACTAAGTGTTATACGCAAATTTAGCTTCGTTTTGAAAAAGATTCTGACATGTTAAAAGCGGTACGGATTTTACCCTGTTCCAACTGACCGAGAGTCACGCTCAAGTTTTCTCCTTTGGCATGAGCCAGTTTAAACCAGTTACGGATTTCCTCGTGCAAAAATTCTTCCCCCACTCCCCGATGTACACTGTTTACATCCACCGAGTGGTCTAACCTGCCGGAGTTGATAAAGGTCCACTGATTGTTCTTCTGTGAGACAATGCCGGTGTGACCTCTGGTTTTGGTCGAAAAAGAAAGGATCTGTCCGTTGTCAAGGAGCTGTTCAATTTCGCTAATCAATGTAGCTGCCTCCTCCCTCCAGTTTCCGCTACCTGAATAGTTTTTGGATAGAACCAGAGAGCCTGCTACTTTGACAATACCCTCGCCATTGAGATAGGCATTGGGCACCATTCCTTTATCGAGAGCCATATGGGTGAGTTTGGCAAACAGCCCGTCTCTTCCTCCATATGGAATGTTCATATCCTGTAAGCCCTTCACCAGCAGTTCATAGCAGTTGATTTCTTTGTACGATGTGCCCAAATACCGTTGTACGGCTTCACTGAGATCGATTGTCAGATCAACATGTTCCGGCGCAGTAGAGTTAGAATGTCGTGCCCCTGGAATCGCTGAGGCCGTACGGGGAGGGTGGGAGTGGGTTGTAGCCGCAGGTTGCTCTGATGATGAATTTTGGACTGTGGTCGACCAGGTGAGCATACCCTCTTCACTATTGTAGTAGATGCGGGTCCCCGGTTCGATTTTGGTGTAGGCTTTGTTCTGGTTTTGCTCACCGTGAATTATATCCCAGGTAGATGCCTTGAGATCTTTGTGCTGCATCAGCACCTCTGAAACGGTTCTATTTTCAGGTGTGATTTCTCCGACCAGCATGACCGGTTCTGGGGGTGTTGTATGGGCCTGCTGTGGCTTGGCCTCATCAATAAGCCTTGTAAGCAAATCATTGAATGATACCGAGTGATTCGCTTTGGGCGGTGAAGAGGCTGTGATTGCGGCCGGACGACTGGAATTTGGTGTGATTAAAATGTCCATACAGCTCAATGCAAGTTTGAAATTATATTTTAATACGATTTGACAGATAAATAGCAATAATTGGGCCAAGTCAAACAATGAATGCTATTACTATATCGACAGGAGGGTTGTTTTATTTTAATCCTCTACTTTTAAGGGCGTTACAAGGAATTGTCAGCTGAACTGAGTTCTGCCGAATCCGCTGCAGACACAGTCACCTTGTCAAAATATTGACACATCAATAGTCAAGAATCGGAAGGGAACCAATTATGTGAACCTTGTTGCTGAGGTTCAATTAAAGAGATCTTTTGTTTAATTTCAACTTGTAAGCGAAGCCATCGAGCCAAATATAACTTGGCTTAAGATCCAAAACCGTACCTTAGATTGTTCATGGAAAATCCGCGTCAGGGGGTCAGCGGCCAGAATATGGGAATAGTCACCATCAACACCACCAGAATCAGCAAGGTCAGCGGCCCCCCTACCTTCACGTAATCCATAAAACGATACCCACCCGGCCCCATGACCAGGACATTGGCCGGATGAGAGATAGGCGAGGTGAAACTGGAAGATGCCGCCATGGCAATACCCATCATCAGGGGATAGGGTGAGATTCCAAGCCCGGCGGAGGTTTTCAGGGCAATAGGAACCATCAATACCACCAGAGCTGCGGTAGGAATGATGCTGGTGGCAATAAAGGTTATGGCAAGCATCCCGAACAGGATTGCTTTGGGTCCATACGGACCAAGGATATCGATCACATTTCCGGCCACCAGGGATGCGGTACCTGATTTTTCCAGGGCGACTCCCAAAGGAAGCATACCGGCAATAAGAAAAACTGCCTTCCACTCGATATAGCGGTATGCCTCTTCCATGGTCAGACATTTGCTCAGCACCATAAAGGCCGCGCCGATCACTGCGGCAATATAGATCGGTACCCAACCGAGAATCACCGGCAGGAGCACAGCCACCATAATTGCCAAGGCGGTTTTCGCCTTCTCTTCCCGGGCTGCTTCCTGTATATTTTCCGTCAGTACCAGAAAATCGGGTTCTCGACCAAGAAGCGCCAGTCGTTTCCAGTCGCCAAAAAGCAATAGAGCATCCCCCAACTGCAGCCGCAGGTCGCGAAGCCCTGAACGAGTAGCTCGCCCCTTTCGCCATACGGCCAGGACCGTTAAACCATATTTCTCCCTGAAACTGAGCTCCTGCAAAGTCTGGCCAAGATGCGTGGAATACGGTGAAAGTACAACCTCTACCAGTCCCACCTTTTCATTCTCCAGGATAGAGACATCCTCGCTGCTCTCCTCATCTTTCACAAAAACTCCCTCAAGACCGCGCATCAGGAAGACGGCGATCATATCCGAAAGTCCTGACACGATCAACTTGTCTCCCGGCTCAAAATGCATACCAGAGGAGGGTACCATGACCATACCATCTTCACGAACGATACAGAGAATCTGCACATCCAAGGCATCTCCAAGGCAGCTTTCAGTGATCGTCTGGCCCAGGAGTTTGGAGTCATTCGGCACGCTGAGCAGCCGAATTTCCCTCCCGAAGGCATATTCATTCGGGACTTCTGATTTTTCCAGGATCTTGGGCGGTAATACTCCGGCGGCACTACTCAGTTCGTCAATCCGGGCAATCGGTCCGCATACTACCAAGGTATCTCCATCCTGTAGGGGGACGGTTTTGACATTATCGATGATATTCTTCTCATGTCGCCGAATAAAGAGGACATTGAGTCCATACCGGTTGCGAAAACCGATTTTCGAAATGGTCTTCTTACCCTGAAATTCGAGACCTGCACCAATCTGGACTTCCGCCAGATGCAGACCGTAAGCCAGCAGACTTGATTTTTCGGGAACTTGTGTCTCGCTTAAGAGTTGCCCCCAGTTATTCATTTCATGGATCCGGTCAAGCCGACCTTCGACAATCAGCTCATCTCCTGCCAGGAGTGTTGTTGTTATCTCAGGTGCAAGATCTGTTATTCTGCCACGATTGATACCTATCACATTCAGACCCAGGCGTGAGCCGAGGTGGCTATCCGCCAGGTTTTTGCCGATCAGGGGGGAATGTTCGGGAATCTTGATGCGAAAAAGCCGTTCCTGTAGCCGGTACTGAGCCAGAAACCCCTTGTTTTCGACATTGTCCGGGCTGACGGCATCCTTACCCTGAGGAAGGAGGCGCGTACCGATAAAGGCAACAAACAGCACTCCTGTAACCATGACCAGTAATCCTATCGGTGAAAAATCAAAGAGTTTGAACGGCTCAAGTTCATTGGTTCGTAATGCCTCACTGACGAGAATATTTGGCGGTGTCCCTATCATGGTAGTCAGCCCCCCCAACAACGTTCCATAGGCCAGGGGCATCAGCAATAGCGACGGGGAGTGGTTGGTCTTTCTGGCAATATCCATGACCACCGGCAACATCAGGGCTGCCACGGCAACATTGTTCATAAATGCCGAGAGAACTCCGGCAATCACCATGATCACTATCACCAGCTGGGATGTCCTGTTACCGACCACCTTCAGAAGATACCTGCCGAGGAAATTGGCGATTCCGGTCCGAGTCAGACCGCCACTGAGGATAAAAACTGCCCAGATAGTGACTACTGCCGGATTGCTGAATCCGGCCAGCGCCTCAACGGGACTCACCAGGCCGGTCAGTGCCAAAACTCCCAGCACAAGGAGGGCCAGAACCTCAAGCGGCATCCACTCAGTGACCAGGACAACGATCACCACTGCCAGTATGCCAAGTACCATGACAATGTCCGGTGTCATCAGTTCATGCCCTCCAGATAGATGAAAGATGAATGCTATACAATATTGCTGTCAGGTTCGTTTGCTAAACATTTACGACCCCAAAAATCGAATGTTCCCATATAATATATCATAACACAGGGTGCTATGAATTCTATTTTGTCAAATTATACTGGTAAGCGAAAAATGAGACTGGGAGATAAGCTGTCACATTATTTAGTTTCCATCCTGAAACGATGCATTTTGTTCTTAATCAAGGCGTTTGACAAATTTAAACGTAGGCACCCCGCAGGAGATAAGCACCCTTGAAAGCAGGGTATAAACTCCGACTTCGGATGAAGGTTTTTTTACAACGGCACATCAACTTAAAAGGAGCAATCATGTTCATGGATCTTTTGCGCAC
>WTAT01000036.1 GCA_013139415.1 Desulforhopalus sp. | reverse complement strand
CTTGAATCAATTGTTGATTGGAGGTAAAAAGAACGATTCTGTTCGAAAAATTTGGTGAACACACCCCGTTTGGAGGTAGCATTAACCTGGGAGAGGTGTTTGTGATTGGGCGCAAAGAAATAACGTGGTTGTAAGGCAGGAAATGACATCAAACAGCAAACAGACAGCCACCAGGGAAGTGACAGCGGCAATCAGAGGACGGATGGTTTCTCTAACCGTGCTGGAATTGTTCGGCAGCGATCTAGGAGAATTAAACAGTCAACTCCGGGAAAAGACAGCTCGGGCCCCGGCGTTTTTTCGACATGCACCCCTGCTGCTGGATTTTGAACATTTCGATGCAGAGGTTGATATCACTTGGCTTGACAGCGCTTATAGACTGCTGACCAACAACTACTTTGTTCCTGTCGGTATTACCGGGGCTTCTCAGTCTCTGGAAGATGCAGCTCGGACCCTAGGCATAGCGATCTGGCCCTCCGGTGGAGCGGTCCGGCAGGCAGCAGAACCCGAACAGCCTAAACCCGAACAGCCTAAACCTGAAAAACCGCAGGCAGTTACGACCGCAGCACCCGTCCATTCGGCAACGCAGGTGTTGCATCAGCCGGTACGCTCGGGGCAGAGGGTCTATGCCCAGGGTGGGGATCTGATCGTGCTCGCATCCGTCAGTACGGGTGCTGAGATCCTGGCAGATGGTCATATCCATGTGTACGGCACTTTGCGGGGGCGCGCGCTTGCCGGTGTTCAGGGTAACGAGAGTGCCAGGATATTCTGTCATGACCTACAGGCTGATTTGGTGGCCATCGCCGGCTACTACATCATCAGCGATGATTTGCCGGCCGACAAGCGTAACACGGCTGTGCAGATATTTTTGCATCAAGAACAGTTACAAATTGAATCACTGTGATTTCAGTTTCTTGGCTGCAATGTTCATCGATTCGATACATACTTTAAGAAATTTCACATAATGTTCAGTTCGGAGGAAAACGATGGCAACAGTTATCGTAATAACATCTGGGAAGGGAGGGGTTGGTAAAACTACTACCAGCGCTGCAATCGGTACAGGCCTGGCCATGCGAGGGTGTAAGACCGTTATCATCGACTTTGATGTTGGCCTGCGCAACCTTGATTTGATAATGGGGTGCGAACGAAGAGTGGTATACGACTTTATCAATGTCATTCGCAAGGAGTCCAATCTCAATCAATCCATGATAAAAGACAAGCGAGTGGATAACCTGTTCATCCTGCCGGCCTCGCAGACTCGCGATAAGGACACCCTGGATATTGAAGGCGTGGAGAGGGTCATTACTGAGCTGTCTGAAAGTTTCGAATATATTATCTGCGACTCGCCGGCCGGCATAGAGCGGGGCGCTTTTATGGCTATGTATTTTGCCGACGAGGCCGTGGTGGTAACCAATCCCGAGGTTTCGTCGGTTCGGGATTCGGACCGCATCCTCGGCCTGCTGGCAAGTAAGACCAGCCGTGCTGAACAAGGTAGGGAACCTGTGAAGGAACATCTATTGCTGACCCGCTACGAGCCATCCCGGGTGGAGAAAGGTGAAATGCTCAGCGTCGAAGATGTCCAGGATATCCTGGCCATTCCGTTACTTGGTGTTATTCCGGAGTCAAAGGATGTCCTGCAGGCCTCCAACGCTGGCAATCCGGTGATTCTGGACAACGAGAGCAAGGCGGGGCAGGCTTACGATGATGCGGTGGGCAGGTTACTGGGCGAAGACCGGCTGCACCGATTTTTGGAAGTAGAAAAAAAAGGTTTTTTCCACAAACTTCGTCTGTTCAGGAGCTAACACATGCGATTTTTAGACTACTTCCGCAGTAACAGGAAAACTTCCGCAAATGTGGCCAAGGACCGACTGCAGATTATTGTTGCCAGAGAGCGATTGACACGCAACGGGCCCGACTACCTGCCAATAATGCAAGAAGAGATTCTTTTGGTTGTCAGGAAGTACATCCTGGTTGAAGATGGTGCAGTAAAAGTACAAATGGACAAGGAGGGAGATTGCGAGGTGCTGGAGCTAAACATCACCCTGCCCGAGGATGTAGCTGCCTCTTGATACCTCGGAAAGGATCATTTCCAAAACTGTGGCAACAGAATGAAGTTCGCGTTACTGCGCCAAAATCATTTTGTTGTCACAGCTATATGGAAAGTGAGAAAAACCGGGGGAATTATGCTGCTCTCCACACATAAGCTTTTAGTGCCTTACTCCAGACTTCCTGTCATTCAGTTCAATACCCCTCAGGGGGGTATTGAAAAGAATCCCGGCTTACTTTCCCGTTTGCCGGGGTTAGGCAAGGCTTTCCCTGTTGTTTGCAGCTGAACTCCATGTTACAGATCCTGATCCCGTCGAATGCGTAGAAATGACGGAAATTTAGGAATCCCGGACTGATATCTGCCGTAGAATTTGAAAGTGACAACCGTGCCGACCGGGGGTGGCGATTCTCTTTCTGCATCACTGAAGCCGCCCCCTAGTTTGAATTGCCTGCCATCATCAAGCTCAACCAGCAGGGAGCCGAGTCGCCCCTTGTGTCTTCCCTTGCCCGGCAGATGTGCCACCACCTTTGCTTCGGCATCCTGATAGTTTTTCACCTTGAGAATTTCCGCACTGCGTCCGACAGCGTAGTGGGCATCAGGCTGGCGGACGATCAATCCTTCGCCGCCAAGTTTTTCAATCCGTGCCAGTTCCTGTTGCAGGTCCCTTGGGTCACGAACTCTGGTTTGTGGGATGACGAAAGCATACACAGATGGGTGTGTGGCAAACCAGTGGTCGGCTTCAGCAATCCGTTCGGTAAAACCGCCGGGCACTTTCGGCACGTCGAAGATAGCGAACTTGAGCTGCAGCCAGCCGTCATGGGGATGCTGTGTTTTAACGATCGCTACAGTCTGCTCAAATCTGCCGCGCCCACCCCAGAGTTCCCCTTCCAACGGAAAGGGTGGCAGATCACGGACAAATGACGCAGGAGGGTAAAAGACATTGCCATTTTTCGACAACATTTGTTTGCCGTCCCAGTAGCCGCGTACCCCGTCGAGCTTCTCGCTCATGAGCCAGCCGGAAACATCCACCTGTTCAGCGTATACCTGCGGCAGCATCATTTCGGCGGCGTGCGACGGTGCTATTAAAAATAGGCCGCAGCACAATAGCAGCCAGACAATTTTGGCCAGCATTTTGGGATATGATCCCCACCACTTACGATATCCTGAAATCATCTACTTCCTCCAGACGGCGATTTTGCTCTGACATACTCCGGACTATTCTGTGGCAACCCGTCAGATAGTAACAACAGCCTCTGGCTAATTTCTTACAATATTATTGTGTGGCTGATTCTGCGCTGAACAGCTGATATTTGTTACGCCAAGTATCAAAAAGTGTAGAGATTTGATCTGTTTTGAAAATAACATGCGTTGACAAATTCGCTTGAGTCGAATAAAAAAGTTTCTATCGCTAGGGGTGCAGTGAATGCTGAGAGGAGTATATCCAACCCTATGAACCTGATCCGGGTAATGCCGGCGAAGGGAAGCGGCCTGCTTGGAACCGAGGTTTCCGAGCACGACTAATGGCCAGATGCCGCTTTCCCGTATTAAGGGGAGGCGGCTTTTTTTTTGCTTTTTGCTGACAGGAAGAGCTATGGAAATTGAGGTACGTGTCAATGGAACAGATGAGCGGCTGCAAGAGTGCACGATTGATGCCCTGGTTGCAGGAAAGGGGCTGGTCGCTGCTTCATTGGTGGTGGAATATAACGGACGGATTGTCAAACAGGTCGATTGGAGTCAAGTGATGCTTGGGCAGGGAGATGTCCTTGAATTGTTGAATTTCGTCGGAGGAGGTTGAGCCCATGCAGGATGAACAGTTGGTGATAGGGGGACACGGTTTTAACAGCCGTCTCCTTACCGGTACGGGAAAGTTTGCTGCGAAAGATTGGATCCCCAGGATGCTTGCAGCAAGTAAGTCCGAGATGATTACGGTGGCGCTACGGCGCATTGACAGCGGTGGGAGTAATGAAAACATCCTCGATTTTATCCCCAAAGATGTTGTACTGCTGGCCAATACCTCTGGTGCCCGTACCGCCGAGGAGGCTGTCCGAATAGCCCGCATTGCACGTGAGGCGGGCTGTGGCAGGTTCATCAAGATCGAAGTGATCACAGATATGAAGTACCTGATGCCCGACAATTACGAAACCTTAAGGGCCACAGAGATTCTTGCCAGTGAAGATTTCATTGTTCTGCCCTATGTGCTTCCTGATCTGACCCTGGCTAAGAAACTGGAAGATGTGGGTGCTGCCGCCATCATGCCCCTTGGTGCTCCCATTGGTACCAATCGAGGGCTTGAAACAAAGTCGCTGATTGCCTTACTTATTGAAAATTGTAAGGTCCCCGTGGTAGTCGATGCCGGTATCGGTCGCCCCTCCCACGCCGCTGAAGCGATGGAAATGGGCGCTGATGCGGTTCTTGTGAACACCGCCATTGCCACCGCGGAGGATCCGGCAATGATGGGTCGCGCCTTTTCTCTTGCGGTTGAAGCAGGAAGGCTCGCCTATCTCGCCAGAATGGGTGAGGAGAGCGCAACGGCTCAGGCTTCATCGCCATTGACTGGCTTTCTCAACTGAAAGGGCGTGGGAAAAAATATGTCATTTTATAATGAAATTGAACGGTATAGGGCATTTGATTTCCAGTCATTTTTTGACCGGGTAACTCCTGGCCGGGTGGAAGCGGCACTTGCAAAAGAAAAACTCTCGGAAAACGATTTTTTGGCACTTTTGAGCCCGACAGCATCGGCCTATCTTGAACAGCTGGCCAGGAAGGCCCATAAGTTGACCGGGCAGTATTTTGGCCACACTATTCAACTGTTTATTCCACTCTATATTTCTAACTATTGTGCCAATGAGTGTGTGTATTGCGGCTTTCATCGGGGTAACGATATCAGGCGTAAAAAGCTGAGCCTGGCAGAGATTGAGGTTGAGGCCAAAGCCATCGCTGCGACCGGCATGCGTCATCTGCTTCTGCTCACCGGCGAGGCTCCGGCCATAACTCCTATTGACTATCTTGAAGATGTGGTCAGGCTGTTGAAAAAATATTTTGCCTCGGTGGCAATCGAGATCTTCCCTCTGGATGAGGAGGACTATCAGCGGTTGCGGGTGGCAGGGGTCGACGGGTTGACGCTCTATCAGGAGACCTATGATGAAAATCGCTATGGACTTGTTCATAAGGCGGGTAGAAAAACCGATTATCACTATCGGCTGGATGCCCCAGAGCGAGGGGCGCGAGCTGGCTTTCGTATGGTCAATGTCGGCCCTCTGCTCGGGCTGGGGGAGGTGCGTAGCGAAGTATTCTTTACAGGTCTCCACGCGAAATACCTGGATGATAAATTTTTGCAGACGGAAATCAGCCTCTCCCTGCCGAGAATGAATCCGGCGGAGGGAAACTATCAGCCAGAGTTTGAGGCCGATGATCGGAGCTTTGTGCAGTTCATGACGGCTCTGCGCTGCTATCTTCCACGGGCCGGCATAACGGTTTCAACCAGGGAGAGCGCCGCTTTTCGCGATAACCTTATCCGGCTGGGGGCCACCCGTTTTTCTGCAGGTTCATGTACCGGCGTGGGTGGCTATGGAGAGCGGCAGGAAACGGGGACGCCGCAGTTTGAGATCACCGATGAGCGAAGCGTGGATGAGGTTGTTCTGGCCATACGTGATGCTGGTTATCAACCGGTCTATAAAGACTGGGATATGATCTGATGAAGGTAGGGATTGCCGGGGTCGGTGGTATTGGTTCGAATGTGGCCGTGCATCTTGTGCGTGCGGGTTGTACCTCGCTGAAGCTTGTTGATTTTGACCGGGTGGAACTCTCCAACCTGAACCGCCAGTTTTTTTTCGCTGATCAGATTGGCAGCTATAAGGTCGATATGCTGCGGGAAAATCTCCTGCGTATTGTGCCGGACGCGGCTGTTGAGACTGCCAGGTTGCGGCTGACTCCTGAAAATATGCTGGATATGTTTAGGGACTGTCAGCTCCTGGTGGAGGGCTTTGACGACCAGCGATCAAAAAAACTTCTGGTGGAAACCTTTACCGATTTTGATATGCCGATTGTTTCGGCTTCAGGAATCGCCGGTAGAGAAATTGATGCAATTCGGGTCCATAGGCTTGGCAATTGTACCATTGTCGGTGATTTTCAGACCGATTTTCGGGTGAGTAGTTTGTATGGCCCAAAGATATCAGTAATCGCCGCTATGATGGCGGATTTTGTGTTGAAAACGGGGAGTAATAATGACTGGAAAGAAAGAGGTGCGTGAGGTGTTACCAGCTGGCTTGTACGGTATTACCGCCGAAAAATTCTCAGGCGGACGCACCAATATCCAAGTAGTGGAAGAGATGATTAAAGGTGGTATAAAAATCATCCAGTACCGAGAGAAGAGGGCCTCTAGAAGCTACAATATAATTCTAGAAGAATGCAAACAGATTCGCACGCTGACCCGTGCAGCCGGTGTTACCTTCATCGTCAATGACTATGTGGATGTGGCCTTATTGGTAGATGCAGACGGCGTTCATGTCGGCCAGGATGATTTGCCGGTAGGTGAGGTGAGAAGGCTGCTCGGCAGGGACAAAATAGTCGGCCTCTCCACCCATTCTCCCCAGCAAGCCGAAGATGCCGTAGTGGCGGGTGCCGACTATCTCGGCGTAGGTCCTATCTTTGCCACCAAGACAAAAGACGATGTCTGTGATCCAGTTGGGTTCAGCTATCTCGAATGGGTTGTTGAAAATATTTCCCTGCCTTTTGTGGCCATTGGCGGCATCAAGCAGCACAATATCGACCAGATCGCGCAGCGGGGTGCG
The DNA here is from genome assembly GCA_013139415.1 of Desulforhopalus sp. GTDB lineage: Bacteria > Desulfobacterota > Desulfobulbia > Desulfobulbales > Desulfocapsaceae > Desulforhopalus_A. Next base: position 3,436 of record WTAT01000036.1, on the reverse strand, counting down.
AAAACCATCTGCCTGGTAACGGAGATTGTCGGCGCTTCTGACATTGTTGCCAGGGTACATGAACTCCATACGACCCTTGCCGCATCTCGCACGGCCTGAAGGGGCATAGAGAGGATTCTGCAAAAGTTAGTGCCTTACTCCTGAACTGAGTACCGTCGAGCGGCATTGAAAAGAACACCCCTCGAGGGGGTACTAAAAAGAGCACCCCTCAGGGGGGTATTGAAAAGAATCCCGGCTTATTTTCCCGTTTACCGGGGTTGGAGAATCTTTCCCGTCATTACGACGAAATCAATTCCTCCGTGACCATTGTATCGATAAAATCGAGAACGAATTGACGCTGGGCGGAAGTAGCGTGGGCGATGCAGTTGCAGTGCAGGTTGACCTGGCTTCGGACCAAAAGTTCAAACCTTACAGCAGTGTTGGTGAGTTCCACGGCCAGGTGGTAAGGGCCATGGTCCTTATTATGATCCTGTTGGGTTTCTGAAAGCAGGTCGTCCGGAAGTTCGATCCAGTAAAGCCCGATCATGGGGCCCCGCTTGATAGATCTTTTCAGGTAGGAGTCGATATTGTCGCGCTCCATTGGCGAGAGTTCATCAATGACAAATTGTCGCATAAACTTTTTTCCTCTTGAAGAAAATCAGCGGTTATTTGCTGAAAGTTGGTTTTATTCACTTTTGGTGAGGGTGAGGTGGCCGCAAAGGCGTTTTGGTTCTTTCATATGTCGAGCCAGGTACTGTCACTATTGAGGTTTTCGCAGCCATCTTCGCGTACGACGTACATATTCTCAAGTCTGATGCCGCCCCAGCCGGGGATGTAGATCCCCGGTTCAACGGTGACGATCATGCCGGCTTTTAATTTTTTCTTGCTGCGAGAAGAGAGCCGCGGCTCCTCGTGGACGGCAAGGCCAACCCCATGGCCCAGTGAATGACCGAAATAATCGCCGTAGCCCGCATCGGCAATGATATCACGGGCTGCTTTGTCGGCATCACAACCTCTGACTCCAGCCCGGACCGCTGCCGCTCCGGCCAGTTGGGCCTTGCGTACCAGTCTGTGCAGTTTTCTATATCGCTTGCTTGGCTTGCCGGCCACCAGGTTGCGGGTCATGTCAGAGCAATAGCCGTCAAGAATAAGGCCCATGTCAATGGTAAGTGAACCGTTTTTTTTCACCCGGCTGCTGCCGGGAACTGCATGGGGCAGGGCGCCGTTTGCACCACTGGCGACGATTGTGTCAAAACTCGGTCTTTCGGCCCCTTTGCGGCGCATAGTTGTTTCTATGGCAAGGGCGACATCGATTTCTGTAGGATAGTCAGCCAGAGTGCTGTGGATTTCGGTGAAAACCTCCTCGTTTAGGCGAACGGCACTGCGGATTAGAGCGATTTCCTCTTCATCTTTGATTACCCGCATCGCTTCCACCAAGCCATCCGTAGGTACGAGTTTTATTCTTTTTTTCGCTAGTGTTGCAGTCATCCTCTCTGCAAAGGAATGGAGGGTGTAGTGGCTTTCGAAGGCCAGGGAAGTTACTGCCAGGTCTGGCAGCAGTCGGCCAAGCAGTTTCAGCGCACCTTTGGGATAGATGACTGTTTCTGCCCAGGGTACTTCTTGTTCTGCCTGGAGCTTGAAACGAAAATCGGTGAGTAGGTGCACCTTGCCCTTAGCCGGAACCAACAGTAGCCCCGAGGTTTCATTAATACCATGGTCGCCGCCGCGATAACCACACAGATATTGTCGGTTTTCAGGTTTGCTGACCAATAAAGCGTCAACTTTTTTTCTTCTGAGCTTTCCTTGAAGTTTTTTTATCCGCTTTTGATAATTCATATGCCCTCTTGATTCGGGTGGAGACCTGTGCGCTGATGCCGAATCAGCGGGTAGCGGTGGAGAAACGCTCAAGAATCATTTGCTTACGCTGTTCCATGGCATCATTGTACTGATTGTTGAGGCTTGTCAACATTTTAGACAGTTCCTCACGGTATTGCGGATGCATCGCCGGGTTGACGGGTGCTTGTCCTTCCTGGACCTGGGCTGACTGCTGCTGTTCCAGCTGAGCCTTGATCGCATCATCGAGCTGCTGGGTTGTCTGATCTTTATGTTGACCATATTGTTCAAGTATCTGTGTTAATTCCTGGCAGATCGACTGAATCTCAGCACTTCCTCCACCGAGGGAAAGAATGCCCTGTAGAGCGTCTTTGCCCGATGCCTGTAGCTGTTCATCCCGGGGCAGGACTATATTTCGAAGCAGGGTCTGGGCCATTCCTTTTCTTATTGACACCTGGTCTTCGGGCGATTGGGCACTAAGCAACTGGGCGAGATCCTCCTCCTTCTTGTTCAGATAATCGGCGGCAAACCGCATGCCTGTCTTGATCAGATCTTCGTTCTCGGCTGCCGGCGCTGCTGCTGCAGCCATCTTTGCAGCACGCTCCAGTACCATGTCCATTGTGCTTTTAATTTCAGCCATTATATGCGTCCTTGGTTGAGGAAACCTGCGTGGGGTGCAGGTGAAAATTCATATTGTTTATTGCCTTAGAAGTTCTTCCGTTTACTGGTCAAAGAGTAAAATTTGTTCTCTTTTGCGGATGGGAGAGAATGTACAACAGACCTTGGCTGATGGCAAAGAAAAATCAGTTGAAAGCTTTACTGCCTTACTCCTGATTTCCTGCCTAAAAAAACAAGAAATTTGAAGCGATTATTAAAAAACATCCTGGTTTATTTTTCCCGTTTACCAGGGTTAGATACGCTGCATTCGTGCAGCAAAGAAGCCGTCTATGGTCTCCGAAGGGTGTGGAATGAAAAATTTATTTTCAATAAAACAATGAGCGGGTTCCGGGAGGTGGAGGGAGCAGTCGGTGAGTACGAACTCCTTGTGGGTCCGCAAAAATTCATTTACCACATCCTGATTCTCTTCCGGCTCAAGGGAACAGGTGGCATATACCAGCAGACCACCTGGGCAGACGAGTTGGGCGGCGAGCAAAAGAAGGGCCAATTGCTCCTGTTGATACCGTAACAGCTCTTCGGGCCGTCTGTTCCAACGGATATCCGGATGTCGTCCGGTAACGCCGGTGCCTGAGCAGGGCGCGTCGATGAGGATTCCGTCAAAAATTAGCTCGCCATGAAGGGAAGAAAACTGTTGCAGGTTTCCTTTGTGGATGGTGGGACTGTATCCTGGAAAGAGGCGCGCTATATTTTCCTGTAGTTTCCCCAGTCGGTGTGGTTCCGGTTCAACCGCATGGATCAGCAGATTATGTTGCTTTGCAAACTGGAGGAGGTGCGAAGTTTTGCCGCCAAGACCGGCACAGCCGTCAAGGTATCTGGCCCCGGAGCGAAAAGGGCCAAGAAGACAGGTTGCGAGCTGGGCTGCTTCGTCCTGTACCTGAAAAAAACCTTCGCTATAACCTGGTATTGTCGTGATTGAACCGTGAAAATCGGGAAGAATGACCGCTTC
>WTAT01000469.1 GCA_013139415.1 Desulforhopalus sp. | reverse complement strand
GTCATGATGATGACTTTTATGGATGGGTAATCTTTGGTGAGCTTGGCAACAAGCCTAAAGCCGTCGACTTTTGGAAAGTGGATAGCACTGATGACTATATCAATTGGTTTTTCTTGCAATAACTCGATAGCCTTATTGCTACTTACAGATGCAAGGACGCTGAGGAACTCTCCTTGGCTTTTGAGCAGGCTGATCAGCGTTTGGAGCATAACTGGGTCGCTGTCAACAACTAGTACATTCTTCATTATAGTTCTGTCTATCCAGTGATGTATTACAGTGTAGTTTTGGTGGAACTCACAATGCATATCAATAAAATGATCATATCATGAATTGTCTGCAGATTACAATCTACTCTTGGCAGACTGTTTTTCGATTACGTCACGACTCTCGCTATGGTGAAAGAATTACCGTCTGCCACAGGGACAATGTCTCCGTTATTATGGAGAATGGTATCGCAATGAATCCCACTCTCAAAGTTTTGATGATTTAAAACGGTTCTCTTCTTGATGAGGACAATCTCAAGATGATTGGCAAGATGGGGTAGCAAAGCGCTACCCCATTGTTGACGCACTTGGACGGACACAAGAAGTCAGGGTAATTGATGAACCAGATGTCTACCGGCTGATCGTTAATTCCACTCTTCACAGTGCAGAGAGAGAAGTACAACACGTTGTCATTGATGAACAGGTGGAAGTGATCAAGGTCATGACTCCCATGGCACTGTTTGCCAATGCTGTAACTGTTGCACCATCTGATAAAGAATTCAAAGGGAGAATGACCTAGATTGCATTTTTCCCCTCGTGTGGCACCCTGCAACTTCTGAAACTTACCTGCAACCATTATTCGCCGAATTTAAACTCGAATAAGCCGAAGAACAATTGCACAATACTGTTGTGAGATCACTCTTGATGCCTAACGTTTTCACCCATATAATGCGCAAGCACGATGCTGTAATTATATGACCTTTGGGAAAGGAAATCATTAGAGAAGACAAGTCAAAGGCTATGGATATTACACTGAATGCAAAAAGATATTATCAAGCGGGATTCCAAGCAAAATGTATTGATCATCATATGAAAAATATGATAGCCTACTCTTACTACTGCATGAAAAAAACTAGTTATTTTTTTGATTTGAAGTCAATTTCATTTAAGAGGAAACGGAAATGCCACTCATTACTTTGAGATTCAAGGACAAGGTGTTGAAAGAATATCCAATTAAAATTGGGCAGACACTTACGATTGGTAGAAACAGTTCAAACGATATTGTCATAGATAATTTGGCAGTATCAGGGGTGCATGCCAAGATAGATTCCGTTTCTGCGACATTCATCATTACAGACCTCGAAAGTACAAACGGCACTTTTGTAAATAAGGAGTTGATTTCATCCCATGGCCTGAGAAACAATGACGTGATCTTGCTTGGTAAGCATGAGCTGCTGTTTGACCGTTCAGACATGGAAAAAAAAGTAACTGACCAGCCTGAAGAAACCTTGGATGAAAAAACGCGTCACCTTGATACTACCGAATATCGGGAACTGATAAACAAAACAACAGGAACGACAGCAACATCTCCCACAAGGGCTATAGCTCAGGGCAAACTAGATGATAATGGTGGCTTCTTTTCAAGGCTCTTAAGAAAAATTTTCGGTTAGTTAGAGAATAGAGCCTCTATATTTTTCCCAAGACCCTTGACGATTTTTTCAGGTGAGCTTTTGGTCAGCTCTGCCTTGAGTCTCAGTAGACGGGGGTGGCTTGGTGCCACCTTCAGACCTTTATTAACGTATACTCCGGCAGCATCAAAGGTAAATTTACGGTAGGCCTTTTCTGCAAGTACTGCATATCGGTTTGCTATATCCTGAAAGCCAGCACTGGCAATCGTGCTGTCCGGATCTACTTTTTTTATCGCCTTGTAGTAGATAAGAGCAGAGTCATCCACTGGAGTAGTTAGCTTGTCTTGATAAAGGCATCGCCTCGCTTTCTCTGCCAGGTTAGCAATTTTTGCCTCCTTCGTTCTCACGATATGAGCCTTCAAGGCAATCAATTCCTTGTTGCTGGGGGACTCGGATAACCCGCTATCGGCGAACCTTAGTGCGTCAACAATCTTGCCATCAGTTAGAGCTTTGTTGGCCAAACCTGAATAACGCTTCGCCACTGTAAGCTCAGCCAGTTCAGTTTTTAAATCCCGCAATTGCTCATGCTTCGGTACAGCTTGTAATCCAAACTCCACAAGATGATTTGCTTCCTCAAGATTGAATTCTTTGTAGGCCAATTTCGCAAGAGTCGCGTAACGTTCTCCTATTTTTGTTAACCCATTTTGTGCAAGTATATTATCAGGATTCAATTTCAGAATTTCACTGTAATACTTGAAGGCACAATCATTTTTAGGTGTCAGAAGTCTATCTTCTTCAAGCGCTTTTTGTGCCAGAAGAAGAAGCGGTTTATAGTCGTTCTTTTTGATAGAGTCCTTTGACTCTTTAATTGGAGAAGGTATCACATCCTGGCGCGTAGAAGGAGAATTGACAATAATGTTGTTTTTTTTGAATAAAACGGGAAATGAGATTGCTATGAGGGCTACCAGGCAGAGCGAGCCAATAAAGATAAAAGGTTTATTGGTAAGCAGTTGGAAGTTAAATCTGTGATGCAAATGTGAATGATTTCCGACGCCTGTTTTTGGGTGGGTGTTATAGGCAATGGTCTTTTCACTACTATCTGGTTCGGAGTCTTTTGTTTTTTTAATAGAGGGGTCGGAAGTACTGTCTGCAGTGCCTTCCGTGGCCATGATTGGCTTTGCCTGGTCAGACTCGAACTCCTGAGCAAACAGGACCCGGATACAGTTCTGCAGGCTTTTGGGATCCGGTCGTTCAGCCATGTTGAACAGAAGGTCATCTATATCTGCCTGTATGTCCGCGCAGCTCTGGTATCTCGAATCAAGGTCACGCGAAAGAGCCTTATCCAGTATAGCATACAGCTTGGGCGGCAGGTCAGGGACAATGTTTTTGATAAGCTCATAATCAACATTGATGCATTTTTTAATCAATTCGGCAGTGCTGCCACTGTACATGCGTTTGCCGCTAAGCATCTCATAGAGCAGAATACCTATTGAGAAAATGTCAGACCGGAAATCAATCACCTCTCCAGAGAGTTGTTCCGGAGACATGTAGGAAAGCTTCCCTTTAACCACTCCTACCTGTGTTCTGTTGTCAAGTATTTCGGCCTTTGCAACGCCGAAATCGAGAATCTTGACCTTGCCATCATATGTAATGAAAATATTGTGAGGAGTCAGGTCCCTGTGGATGATATTGAGAGGGTTGTTCTTCAGATCTTTTAGTCTGTGCGCGTAATCCATGCCCTCACATATTTTTGAGGCAACCATCAGGGCAAATTTTAATTCCAAAGGACGCTCAAATTCCTTGGTTCTCTGCAGGACGGTGTAAAGATCTTTTCCAGACAGGTACTCCATGGCAAGAAAAAAATTACCATCGTTTTCACCAAAATCGTATGTGGCAGCAATATTTTCATGTTGGAGGAGAGCAGCAAGCCTTGCCTCACCTATAAAAAGACGTACCATCTCTTTGTCTTGGGCAATCTGAGGTAGCAGTTTTTTTATAACAATTTGTTTTTCAAAACCCTTATCACGCAGCAGTTTACTTCGATAAACTTCTGCCATACCGCCAATCCCTATAAGATCAAGCAGGATATATTTTTCACCTATCTTCTTTACCTGTACCACTCTCTTATACCCACTTTTAGGAGATGATTCGCAGAATTGACTGATTATTACAGCAGAGTTTTACATCTTTCCAATATAGCATAAAATTATTGATCGACCCTATAATTTCTATTATCATTTTAACTGTACCACAAAAGATTGATGTCATGAGTTAAGGGAATAAACGAATATTGGCCAGTTCTGGTTTTCTGGTAATATCGCCAACCAACCACCATAATTACAACAACTGTGACTTTTTAGTGAAATCACCTATTCATATAACCGCAAGCTGCCACACTGATCCTGGGTTGGTGCGCTCCCACAATGAGGATACATGTTTTGTCAACGATAAACAAAGCTGCTTCTTAGTGGCTGACGGTATGGGCGGCGCTGCTGCGGGCGAGGTAGCCAGTGGTTTGATTAAAGAAACAGCCCAGGATCTATTCTCCGTCGAACAAGAATGTTCTTCCTCTGAACTCAGTGAGCTTATCCGTGAATGTTTCAAAACAGCGAATGCCAGGATATTGGCACATGCTGCAGAAACCCCCTCCAATTCAGGTATGGGCTGTACAGCCGAATTGCTTGCTTTTGGCAAGAATGATTTTGTATTGGGTCACGTAGGTGATAGTCGCACCTATCTCCTGAGGGAGGGATGCTTGAAACAATTGACCAGAGATCACACCCTTGTTCAGGACCAGGAAGATCAGGGGTTTATCACTCGGGAACAGGCAAAAGAGCATGCCCTGAGGCACATTATACTACGAGTTGTCGGTAACAATGAAGAATTGGATGTAGACATTACTCATGGCTCTGCATTGCCCGACGATATTTTTCTTCTCTGCACGGATGGCCTTACCAATATGGTTGACGATGAGAATATAGAAAAAATAATGGCATATGATGTTCCTCTTGCCCTTAAAGCAACAATGCTTGTTGATCAAGCTAATTATGCCGGCGGCAAAGACAATGTATCTGTTGTCTTGATTGAGATCAATTAATTTGCACCTCAGGGGGATATCTTACCATTGTGTTGGATATTGCGAGTGGTGCCGTGGTTTTTGTCGACGATGGCAAAGGCGGTGAGGCCTTGGAGCCATTTCGGGCAAGGTTGCGGCGATATCGAAAGGTGAAGATTGAAGCTGTCGCGATAGATATGTCCCCGGCATATATCAGAGCAGTTAGTGAAAACTTGAAGAAGGCGGTAATCGTTTTTGATCATTTCCATGTGATCAAATTGATGAATGAAAAGATATCCGACTTCAGGAGACAACTGCACAATGTCACATCAGATAAGTTGCAGCGATCAGTTCTCAAGGGAACTCGCTGGTTGTTATTGACAGCGAAAGAGAACCTTGAAACCAAGGAAAAATCAGTAGAGCGCTTGAGGCAAGCCCTGGAAGTTAACAAGCCATTAGCCACGGTGTACTACATGAAAGAGGATTTGCGACAAGTTTGGGGTTGAGGTGCTGATAGGCGGGCAGCCGAATGGCACTTGAAGAGTTGGTTCGAAATGGCAAGAAATTTCGGTATAGACATGTTGTTGAAGTTTGCAAAAACCGTGGAGAGACACCTGGAAGGTATATTAGCCTATTTCGATTTTGATTGCCTATCCACAGGTCCTGTTGAGGGAACTAACAATAAAATCAAGACAATGCAGAGAAAGGCATACGGCTACAGAGACATGGATTTTTTCAAACTGAAGATAATGGCACTGCATGAGACAAAGTACGCTTTAGTCGGATGAACCCTAAATGAGATCTGTTCATCTGTGCGGCTGATCGAAATGTGCTTGAAGATTTCCATTAGCCAAAGACTGAAAAGGAACATTCAGAACTATATTGCGATCATCTGCCGTTTCGTAAATTAACAATTCTGCCCCGTCCTCTCTTCCAGGTTCTCCCCCGTCAACCAGCGTGAACTCAATTGTAAAACCATCCTGACCGTTATATCTTCCCGTACCAACTCCAACTAATGTGTCCAATGGAGCCGCTGGATGAGACTGATTAATGTCAGGGTTGTCTGAGCACTCAACCGTCTCCAGATGTTCCGTCATATGAAATGAGCCGCCTTTCCAATTCACTTGCAGATTATTTGAAAGTAATAAGTCACAGTGGACTGTAAGGCCCATGGATACCCTTAGCCCATCAACTATCTGGCGTCCGCCACCCGTAAAGCGACCAGTTCCCAACTCTTGTTTCTTCAAGTCAAAAGCTACACATACGGGAGCTATGCTGTTCGGACCGTCGCCGCACTTGTTTCCCTTGCTATCATCACAAAAATGAATAGGTAGGACAGAGTCGATATCTCTCCCCACTGACAGATCTGTATTAACTTGTTGAATCAAATAGTCTTCTTCATCGCGCAAATCATCTATGGAATTGGTATTGACAACCTGGAAACCCGAGGTATTGCGTAACTTCAGAAAATAGCTCTCATTAAACTGCAACTGATCGGGATGTGCTGAGTGTTTGTCGAATGATTGCAGCGTGATATCATAGATGCCGGCAGGAATGTCAGCAGTGACTGGATCTGATTGCCCAGGACAGACTTGAGTTTTATCTGGGCTACACAATTTCGAAGATCCCAAATCTAAAATGATTCTTCCATCCATTGGCTTTATTAAACACTCCTTCTTAGCTCCACCAACGGAACCAGCGATTATGGAGCTGGCTAATAAGCTTACAGAACCAGCGAATATGAAGCTGGCTAATAAGCTTAAACATAGACTGGTAAAAAATGTCATTATTTTCATAGTATTGTGCCCATTCTCTGAAATTCATTTACAACTCAGAATGAGTTGAGAGATTTGTTCCTTTCTGGCTGTCTGGTAAGTCCAGAGCGGTATGGTATTTACCAACACCGGCGCCATAGA
>WTAT01000343.1 GCA_013139415.1 Desulforhopalus sp. | reverse complement strand
TGCAGCAAAGAGAACAGCTGTACCCCCCAGGCCAAGAGCGACAGGTAGCCCCAAAAACAATCCTAAAAACAGGCAGGCAAAATACAAAAATGTCATAAGCTCAATACTCATCGTTTCTCCTTTTGTTGCTCCAGCTAGTACCTTAAAACTTTTTTTTCGAGATACCAGTCTTAGAATCTCTATTTTTTTATTTAAAAATTTAACTTATAACTTGGGTATATGAAAATCGCTTTTCTTTTTTGGTATAAAAGCCTCGGAGGTAATTTTTTCTTTCCTGTCCAAACTTCAACTGTCTCAATTTCTCAAGATAAAGTGTTTGGATCGAGAAGCGTATGAAGGTGCTACTATGCAGTATTGATATCTGGAGTCTGAAATCTAATATATAAGTATGCCTGAACATGTCAAGAAATATTTCGCTATTGCTGTTGACCATCCCACAATTCGTTTGTAGGAAGAATGGGATAAGCGCGTTTTTTAGTTCAGGAAGCAATGTATTCATAAAAGGATAACTAATGGAATATCGATTTAAAAGAACATATCAGGCAAATATTAAGCTTGTTGTCTTTGACTGGGCAGGGACCATGGTCGATTTTGGGTGCCAGGCACCTGTCGACGCATTCGTTTCCGGATTCAGGGCAATGGGGGTTGAGGTAAGTATGGAAACTGCCCGTATTCCAATGGGAATGGAAAAACGTGATCATATCAAAACGGTAGTTGGTTTTGCCGAGGTGGCAAGGAAATGGGAGAGGGTACATGGGCGACCTGTGACTGATGCTGATATAGATACTATGTACGACAATTTCACGTCTCTGCTTCTAAAAAGCATTGAATCCAAAAGTGAGCTTTTACCAGGAGTCCTTAAAACCGTTGATCTCTTGCGAAAAAACGGTGTGAAAATTGGAGCGACTACCGGCTATTTCACTGAAGCTGCCGAAATTGTAATTCAACACGCAGCGAAAGAAGGCTACATACCGGACTTTACCATTTGCTCTTCTGATGTTCCTGCTGGAAGACCATATCCCTGGCTCATCTTCAGGACAATGGAGGCTCTCAATGTATGTCCTCCTGAAGCTGTCATCAATGTTGGTGATACTCCGGTAGATATAGCCTCAGGGCTGAATGCAGGGGTTTGGACTGTTGGCGTCGCTGCAACAGGAAACCAGATGGGGCTTACTGAAGAGGAGATTCGAAACCTTGCCGCCCAGGAGTATAAGAGACGTCTTGAAAGTGCCCGGGAAAGCCTGTTCAATGCTGGTGCGCATTATGTCATTGATAGAATGGATCAATTTCCTGCTGTTGTTGACAAAATAAATGCATGTCTTGCCAGAGGAGAGAAACCGTAAACTCAAATACATTCCAGGGTACTTTGAAAAATTTGATTAAGGTCTCCCGGGGTGAGATATTATCGAAAAATGGAGGTTAATACATGTTTATCAATGGTAAATGGTTGGAAGCCCAAAGCGGACAAAATTTCAAATCTTATAATCCGGCCTCAGGTGAAGCCATCGGACAGGTTCCGGCCGGTGATGGCGTTGATGCAATAAAGGCTATCGACGCCGCGGCAAGTGCTTTTACTACCTGGTCCTCACTAACTGCCTATCAACGAGCGAATTTCTTGTATGAAGCTCACGCGGGGATGATGAAAGACCTCGAGCGTTTGGCCTCTATTATGACCGAAGAGCAGGGCAAGCCAATCAAGGCGGCTCGCAACGAGGTCAAATACGGTGCGGATTTTTTATTGTGGTATGCAGAAGAAGCCAAGCGAGTTTACGGCCAGACGATTCCTTCCGCCAGAGCAGACCAACGATTTTTTGTCCTCCGCCAGCCTGTTGGCGTTGTGGGGGCGATCACCCCATGGAACTACCCCGTCTCCATGATCACTCGAAAGATAGCACCGGCACTGGCCGCCGGTTGTACTATTGTACTTAAACCCGCAGAAGCAACACCGCTGTGTGCTCAGGCGGTTTTCGAGGTGTTTGAAAAAGCCGGATTTCCTGCCGGTGTTGTAAATCTGGTGACCGCGTTGGATCCAGAACCGATCGGTGATGCGTTTATTAACGATCATAGAGTCCGCAAACTGACCTTTACCGGGTCGACTCAGGTTGGAAAGATGCTGGCTCGTGGGGCAGCATCCCAGTTAAAGCGTGTGTCTTTGGAACTCGGTGGGCATGCCCCCTTTATCGTCTGCCGCGATGCAGATCCTGTCCATGCTGCCAAAGGACTTGCTCTGGTTAAATTCCTCAATGCCGGGCAAGCCTGTATCAGCCCAAATCGTGTTTTCGTGCATACTGACATCATGAAACCGTTTTTATCGGAATTATCGACAAGGGTCTCAAATTTAAAAGCCGGTTCAGGGTTTGACGCAGGTATACGGATCGGCCCGCTTATAAATGATAAGGCTCTGGAAAAAGTAGATCACCAGGTTCAGGATGCTCTAAATAAAGGCGCCAGTCTCGTTGCGGGAGGGTGTCGATTGGTTGAAGGTGGTCTTGATAAAGGGTTCTTTTACGCACCGACCATTCTTGGCGATGTGAATTCCGGTATGTCGATCTATCGAGAAGAGACCTTCGGTCCGGTTGCTCCTGTTATTCCATACGATAACGAAGACGATCTTCTACCTATGGCCAATGATACCAATTATGGACTGGCATCATACGTGTATACCCGTGATCTAAAGACGGCATTTAAGCTGTTTGAAGGGCTGGATTTTGGTATTGTTGGGATTAATGACATCAACCCGACATCAGCGGCGGCCCCTTTTGGGGGGATGAAAGAGAGTGGCCTGGGGCGTGAAGGTGCTTCAGAAGGTCTTAATGAATATCTGGAAACCAAACTCGGTGGGTTTTCCATATAGGATATGAGTCTGAGTTCGTTGGACTCATCTATCGTATCTCAGAGAGATCCAGATTTCCTGTCATTCAGTTCAATACCCCCTTTTTTTCCACATGCCTTGAAATCGAACGAAAATTCTTATAAATCAACAGACTCATAAATAGTGGGTTAATTTTCAATAAATGCCGAGAAAACACAGACAACTGGTGAGAAAGAGGGACGGGACACCGGCATTGTATTTTGTATAATGCCGGTGTTTGTCTGCAAAAAAAAATCAGAAGTTGAAAATCTTCGCTTCAGCAGCCATATCGATGAGGTGTGGACCGCCATCAAGCACCATATTGTTGTGAAAATTTGCTTCGTCTAGATTTCTGTTTTTCGCACAGGGCGTGCACACCCCAGTTGGAATTTCATTTTCAACCAAATATGGAAGGTAATCGCTGACGCAGTCGCCGGTCGTGGTTTTTATGGAGCCGTCCCGACCCTTGATGGCCCAGTCAACTCCACTGTCGATTAGGAAGATGTTGACAGTATGGTTCTTGGAATGAGCGATTTTTGCAAATTGAAAGCAGCGGGTAGCTTTTTCGTTATCACTTGACTGTAATACAAAAAGAAAATTTGCCATGTTAACCTCATCTGGTTTTTATGATTTTTGAAAGAGAGTGCATGAACCTGTTCCGTATGTTAGGAGTAGCAAAGCGAGTATACCTCAATGTTTGATATTATTAAAGCGTTATTGAAGGCTTATCTGCTGGTTGTCTGTTGAAAAATTCTGTTGACGATAAATAAGGGTATTGCTCAACTATTTTGTTATTACATTGTGGCATGTGCGGGATTTTGCATCAGCCATTTTTTGTGATTTCGACTGCTGGGATTGGTGGTACATCTCCATGAAAATATAATTGGGCAAGCAAGTCATGAAAGTGTACTTTTGAATATTTTGTAAAAGAGGGTTGAGCGGTTGCACAGAAAAAGGTTTGGGTATGTAAAAAAATGCTGTTCGATACCTGTATGAGGAGTAGACTAGCTTGTCCGAGAATAGACATTTTGTCCAAAATCAAGGCATTTTCAAAAAATAAGCGCAGCCATATATGTGATATCGGAGTCTTCCTCCGGTCGCTTACCTGCGAGCATTATTTTTTGGAAATAACGAAGAATTTGGGCAGGTAAGCGTAGACTCCGAAAGGGCATTCTCGGACAGCCTCCTAGGGCGCTCGTACTAAGAAAGCATGGCGGGAAGTGTATGTTTGGGAGTGTCCCGGAACAATACCTGTGAATTATTTCATTGTTTGCTGATAACTAAACCCGGTAAACGTGAAAATAAGCCAGGACTTTTTTTCAGTACCCCTCAGGGGGTATTGAACTAAATAATAATATGATGATGAATGTTTATTTCAGGGGGGCTGGCTCGACCGCTTCCCAGCAAGCCTTTGGCTGGCTTGCTGTGTTCGCTTCTGCCTTCTGCTTTTACCTGGCCACGCTTATTATTCGCTGGGCTGCGCCCCATGCGGATATTGCATCCGCCTATTTTGTTTTCAGTCGTTTTTTACTGGGTTTCGTCGTTGTCTCAACGACTATGGTATACCAGAGGCAGCGACTGCAGCCCAAAAGATACCATTACCTCATTGGTCGCACGGTTGCCAATACCATTGCTGTGTTCTGCTTTTACAAGGCAGTGGAAGTGGGGTCGGTGGCAGAGGCTAATATCCTTAATATGACCTATCCACTGTTTGTCGCGGTTTTTTCATGGGTTTTTTTGAAAAACCAGCGTGATGTGTTTTCTCTTGTTATCGTTGGGGTGGCTTTCGCCGGTATATGGATGGTGCTGTCGCCGGGGGATATCAAGGTGAGGTGGGAGAATCTCTGGGGGCTCAGTTCCGGTATCACGGCAGCGGCAGCGATGATCTACCTGAATATCAGTCGACGGTATCACGATTCCCAGACCATCCTCTTTTTTATGTTTGGCCTGGGGATGATCCTCATGTTGATCTTTTTTCATGACGCAATTTTCTGGCCGAACTCCACTGAACTGTTTTTTCTCCTGAGTTGTTCAGTTGCCGGTGTTTTAGGGCAGTATCTGCTTACCTATGGTTTTTTGTATGTTACCGCTGTGAATGGCTCAATAATTTCCTCCAGCAGGATATTACTGGCCGCTCTTCTTGGCCCCCTGCTGGTGGCTGATCCTCAGTTGACTCTGGGAGGCTGGTGTGGAGCTTTTCTTATCTTTGGTGCGAACGCAGTGTTGGCACTGAGGAGTTCGTAACTTATAGTTATCTTGATGAAAATTAATGCTGAATTATTTTTTCGCATCGCCCGGGTTGGGGTGCGTGCAAATTCCATAGAAGAGCTGCTGGCCGGAAACTTTCATGTTATAGAAGTGAATATATTTCTCCCCATGCCTCTGGTGTTGCTCGACAGCCAGAGAAGCTGGGCAGAAAAACATCGATTCATAAGGGAAAGCATGAAAGGGGCCGCGCCCGGCTGGCCGGGAACGGGTTCCGGCCTAAAAAGAGATACCCCATTTTTTTCCGTCAGCTTATTGCACACTACAAGGTAAAAGAATGAGAGCATTGAAACGTATACTTTATAGTTGGATTGATAAACGTTTTCTGGGAGGGTGCAGCAGTTATAATTCCCTCAAGGTAAGAAAAAGCTGTCGAAGCAAATTGCAGGGACGAACGGTCTTTGCCGCAAACGATATTCCCCATGCCAAAGGAACGACGTTTTTTAGTCCTCTGAAGGCTGTACGGTTTGCCAGAGAGCATGGGTTTCCGCTGTGTGTAAAACCTAATGTCAGCGGTTTTTCCCGGGGCAGTCACTTTCCCATTACCAATTACCGAGAACTTTACCGGGCGATTTTCTATGCCAGGGCCTGGTGGCCTGTTTCCGTTGTTGAGCAATATCTGGAAGGAAGGAATTATCGGGTGCTCGTGACAAATGACGGAATCATGTCGGTAATCAGGCGGTATCCTCCTTTTGTAGACGGGGATGGGGAGGCAACCATCAGCCAGCTGATTGACAGGGAAAATGCGATTCGTACGGAAATGCAACTTGGTCCCGTCATTCATCTGATTCCAAAAGATGGTCGAGTCCTAGGGCATCTGAAAAAACAACAACTTAGTCTTGATTCGATTCCGGCCGAGGGCTCGCGAACATATCTTTTCCACCGGGTGGCTCTGGCCCCCGGCGGGGTGGTTGAAATTGTTGACAAGAATAGTCTGTCGCCGGAAAACCTGGAACTTTTCCAAAAAGTACTCTCACTCTTTAAGGCGAATATTCTTGGCATTGATGCTATTTTCGAAAGAGGTATAGAGGAGAGTTATCGTTCACAGAAAACCATTTTGCTCGAGGTGAATTCCCGCCCGTACCTCAAAATGCACGATTTTCCCCGCTTCGGCCAGGCCGAGGACCTTTCCTCTTTTTATGCAACTCTTGAAAGCCTTGAGCTTGAGGAACAGGACATCTTCTGAGATGAGCACACTCTCCAAAAATTTCTATCTGTTTCTTGGCTTTCACAGCTTTCTGCTGGGGCTCTTTCCTTTTTTCCTGCCGGTCTACCTTTTTAAAAATGGGATGACTCTTGCTGAGATCTCCTGGTTTATCGCTCTCACGGGCCTGGGGTTCAGTCTCACACTATGGGTTTTCGACCATGTTCGCTCCGGGTCGTGTCTTATCCCGGTTATAGTGTCTTTTCTCCTGGAAGGCTGTCTGCTGGTTCTGCTGCTATCGGGGGCACCACTAGCGATTATTGCGCTTGTGAATGGTGGATACAGTTGCCTGTTCTGGACAATTCAGCGGGTACTGTTTCTGGCTGGCGGAAGTTCAAAAGATAGCGGCAGGCGGTTTGGAGACTTTCAGATTTACGTGCTTGTTGTTTTGAAAACAGGAATCCTTGTCGGTGGCCTGCTTCTTGAAAATATCGGTGTCTGGACTATTTTTCTGCTCACGCTTGTGGTGGGCAGTGCGGGGACGGCAGTGTTTTTGAGGTGTGGCAGGGAAATGCAATTTCCAACGTCCATGCAGCAACAAGAAACTGTGAGCCTTCGTGCAGTCGCCGGGTTTACTGACAGATATAACTCAAGGCTGATTTTTGCAATCGATGGTATCTTCCTCTACCTGGAGAGTTATTTTTGGCTTATTTCTCTTTTTCTTGTGGTCGGTGAGAGCTTTTTACGGTTGGGAGTTTTGGTAATCGTGTTGGCTGTTATTTTGGGTGTTCTTTTCTTTCTTATTAAAAACAGAATAGATCGCCTGGATAAGCAGACGGTATATGTCTGTGCAGTTGTTCTCTATATGCTATCCTGGGGATTGCGAGGAACATTGTCCGAGGTCATGAATCTTTCTGCGCAACTCTGTTTACTTATGGTGGTTGCTTTTTCTACCTCGTTTTTTCGACTGGCCTTTAATAAGCGTTTTTTTGATACTGCGCAGAAAAGTACTTTATATCATTATCTTTTTATGAAAAGCTATTTCTCGCAGATATTTCTGGCAATCGGCTTTGGTTTGATCGGATTGTTGGTCTCCGGTTCTACGGGAGTTTCTTCCGCTCTTAATATATGCTACTGGATTGCTGGACTTACTGCTGGGGCGTATTTATTCTATCCGCCTGCTGGGGGAAATGATATGATGAGTGCCTGATTTTCGATAGATATGGTTCTCACCTTTGCAAACATGGTGAAAGTCAGCTACAGTATTTTGGGTAGAGTTGGTTAAAAGGGATGGGTTGCTAAATCCATTTTTACAGTTCAATAGCTACAGTTTAATAGCATTAGGTGAAGAGCTTCATGGGGAAATCATTTCAAGAACAATTGCTACAGTTGGGTTTGGTCGATAAGAAGAAGGCAAGTAAGGCCAAAAAACAGCAACATCAAAATAAAAAACAGAACTCAAAGACCGGCAAAAAACAGGTTGTGGTCGATGAGAATGCGCTTCTTGCTCAACAGGCTGAAGAAAAAAAGAAGGCTCGTGTCCGAAAGCTGAATCTGCAACGGGACGTAAAGCTGCAAAAAAGAGCGGAAGACGCACAAGTTAAACAGCTTGTCGAACAGAACCGGTTGGAAAAGGATGACCGCGGTATTGCCTACCGTTTCAATGTTAAGGGTAAGATTCAGCGAATTTTTGTGACCAAGGAAACTGCCGATCAACTGAGCGACGGTCGCCTTGGAATTGTCGGGCTTGCCGGTCAATTTGAAGTGGTGCCCAGAGCTATTATTGAAAAGATTCAGTCGGTCAGCAATCGGGTCTTCGTCAACATCAACGCCGCATCTTCAAAAGCGGGCTCCGATCCCGAAGATCCGTACGCCGGTTTTGAGGTCCCGGATGACTTGATGTGGTGAAAAGAGTTGCTGGCTAAGCGGTTAGTCTTTCAGAAAATAACTTTGCGAAGGTTCTTTCGTCTCTGAGGGGTATTAGTGCCTTACTCCAGATTTTCTGTCACTCTTTTTAGTACCCCCCTGAGGGGTATAAAAAACAAGAAATCTGAAGAGTGTATTGTAATGGTAAACTTAAAGTTACTTCCAAGGCACTTATCATGGCTTATTTTCCCGTTTACCGGGGTTAAAAAGAGTACCGACTTATTTTCACTTTATCGGGGTAGGCCACGGGCCCTATTATTGTGCGGCAACTACAGGAAGCAAACTAAGCTGGATGGATTTTGGTTTCGCCTCGATGTTGGCGATTGTGCTGTTAATGGTGATCGTTTTAGAGCCAGCCCTGGCAATGAGGGGTTTGAGTTCTTGCATTGTTACCGGAAACTCCCTGCCGTTCAATACTGCTACCAGCGCCTGACCTATGTCGGCATTGGGGTCAGTATTGCTTGCGGAGATGTCATTTACCACCGGTTTGATAAAGAGAATTTGTTGTTTTGCATCAAAGCGAATTTCCACATCGGTTTTGAAATCTATCTCTACGGATCCCACCTTCAGTTTTATTTCATGACCCGCAATCTCGGTAAGGAGTGCAAGTTTGCTGCCAGCTAAGTGGAGGCGGCAGGCGAGGTGATTGTCGGTCAGTTGCAGCTCGCTGATGTCGATGATGGTTATATCTCCCTCAATGGATTTTGAGTGGGCATCAATGCGCAAGGGGAGGATGGCTGCAGTTGCTTTGGCGATAACGGTTTCCGGTAGATTAATAGTGATGAGATCCTCTGCTGCAAGTGGGGGAGTATAGGTAGCTAAAGTGAGCAGGGCAAAGAAAGAAAAGATAAGATATTTTCGTAACATGGTGGTCCTTGTTGAGTTTGTTGGGCTTTAAGCAGCGGTAGTATTAACGACTGCAGCACTAAAGTGCAAGCCATAAAACGGTCTGACGAAAACTCTAATTTTTCAAGGTACCGCTACATTTTAGCGGGCATCCCCCTTGTGGGGTGTTGGATATAGAACTCGATGTTCTCATAATATTTTCTATGGAACCGATACTTACTGTAACCTCAGACTGTCTTGTGACCGGCATTGATTTTGTGCTTGAAAAGGAATTTAAGAGCAGGTTGACCATTGACAACCCGCAGTATGCAGCGGCCAAGAAATATGGCCGCTGGGTAGGTAAAAAACTTAAACCCCAGCTGAAATATTATGATCCCGTACCTGGTGGACTACGATTCCCACGTGGTTTTTCCAACCGGGCAGTGCTGCTATGCAGAGAATTTACCGGTAATAACCCAACAATAATTGACAGAAGAAGGCTGCTGCCGGAAATCGATTTCAAATTTAGTGGTGCCTTACGTTCCTACCAGCAGGAGGCGGTCACAGTAGCGGCAGAAAAATCTTTCGGCGTTATCGAGGCTGGTACCGGCAGCGGCAAAACAATCATGGCCCTTGCTCTTATCGCACAGCGTCGGCAGCCGACCTTTGTTGTGGTGCACACCAAAGAGCTTTTATACCAATGGCAAGAGCGGGGTCGCCAGTTTCTTGGGGTGGAGCCTGGACTTGTTGGAGATGGCAAATTTATCCTGGCACCTCTTACCATCGGTATCGTCAACAGTGCCAGAAAGCGGGTCGAAGAGCTTGTCCCGCATTTCGGCCATCTCATTGTTGATGAATGTCACCGGGTGCCGGCAAGCCTCTTTACCGATGTAGTTTCCAGATTTGACTGTCATTATCTGCTTGGACTTTCGGCAACCGCCTATCGCAGCGATAATGAAATGACCAAGTTGATCTATTTCTTTATGGGTGACCGGCTGCACCAGGTCGATCAGGACGAGTTGAAGGCGACCGGTGCAATCCTTGCACCCCAGGTTATTCGCTCCGTCACTTCTTTTAATTACAGTTACCGTGGAGATTACCAGGCTCTGATTAAAGCCCTGGTGCAACATGAGGGAAGGAACCTGCAGATTTTAGGTGATGTCATCAAGGTTGCCCACGAGCCGGACAACGGTACCGTTCTGGTGGTTTCTGACAGGGTGAGCCATTGCCGTTTCTTTGAGGAAAAGTTGCAACAAAGAGGTGTCAAAGTCAAATTACTCTACGGGCAGCTTGCCCCTGATACCAGGCAGGAAATTGTCCAGGCGGTCCGGGCGGGTGAGGTTGAGGTACTTGTCGCCACCCTGCAGCTCATCAGTGAAGGCTTTGACTGCCCAGGTTTATCCACTCTTTTTCTGACCACTCCCATTAGCTTTGAGGGACGTTTGCTCCAGGTAATTGGCCGGATAATGCGTCCGGCGGAAAATAAACGGGCCCGGGTCTTTGACTATATTGATGAAAATGTTCCTGCTTTACTACGTTCAGCTAAAGCCCGTAGCCTTGTTTTGTCGCAACTTTAATGGCTTATCCGGAAATAATGGTTAATGTTCAGCCTGGATGTCACTCTTGTGTTTAAGGTGATTGTAGGGTATGCTATAAAGTTTTCGAATAGGAATATCGTGTATCGAAGGCACTGCTTGTTAGGGCAAGTGCTTTTTTTGTTTATATAACCAGGCAGTTACACCTCGTTGACCTTATGGGGGATAAAGCCGCAGTACTCGGAGGCCTTACGGGCACAAGATGGAACAGAGTAAAATTCGTAACGTGGCAATTATTGCCCATGTTGATCATGGTAAGACAACGCTGGTGGATCAGCTTTTTAAACAGTCCGGGATGTTTCGTGATAACCAGGAGGTGTCCGAGCGAATGATGGACTCCGGGGATCTGGAACGTGAGCGTGGTATAACCATCACCGCTAAAAATGGTTCTTATAATTACAAAGATCATTGGATTAATATTATCGATACACCGGGACATGCTGATTTTGGTGGGCAGGTAGAACGCGTCCTGCGCATGGCAGATGGTGCGTTGTTGCTTGTCGATGCCCAGGAAGGCCCCATGCCCCAGACATATTTTGTGCTGAAAAAGGCCCTGGAAAACAATCTGCCGGTTATTGTCGTTATTAATAAAATCGACAAACCGGCAGCCCGTTGCGACTGGGTTGTGGATGAGGTCTTTGATCTGTTTGTCAAGCTCAATGCCCCGGATGATATACTCGATTTTCCTGTAGTCTATGCTTCGGCCAAGAACGGTTATTCATTGCTTGACCCGGAAGATCCAGTGGAAAATGGCGGTAATATGCTCCATGTTTCCCAGATGATTGTCGATCATACCCCGGCACCAACTGGCTCAAGCGAGGAGCCGTTGCAGATGCAGGTTGGTACCATCGATTACTCCCCTTATCTGGGCAGACTTGGTATCGGTAAAGTGGTTAACGGCACAATGCGCCTCAATCAGCCTATTGTTGTGGCCCGGCGTGATGGCTCCATCAAACCGGTGCGGATATCCAAGATATTCAGATTTGAATGTGATGAAAAAATTGCCGTAGAATCTGCTGTGGTTGGAGAAATTGTGGCCGTCGCCGGAATGGATGATGTGACCGTCGGGGTAACCTTTACCGATCCTGACGATCCGCGTCCTCTGCCCCTCGTCACCATCGATCCTCCGACCATCTCGATGAATTTCATCCCCAACGATTCACCTTTCGCCGGCAAGGAGGGAAAGTATGTCACCTCCCGCCATATCAATGACCGGTTGCAACGTGAAATTCTTGCTGATGTGGCATTGCAGTGTGAGCCCCTGGAAGCTGCCGTCGGTTTTAAAGTCTCTGGTCGCGGAGAACTGCACCTTTCGATTCTTATCGAAAAAATGAGGAGGGAAGGGTATGAAATGCAGGTGACCCGGCCACAGGTAATCTTAAGAGAAGAGGGGGGCAAGGTATTAGAACCCTACGAAAAACTTACCGTCGATGTTGACGAACTTTATCAGGGCGCAGTTATCGAAAAACTTGGTAAACTGAAAGGGCATCTTGAGGAAATGAATAGTGCCAATGGCATGGTTCGGATGGTCTTCAATATCCCGACCCGCGGACTGCTCGGCTATCGTTCCCAATTTATGACCGATACTAAAGGTATGGGCATGATGTCCTATGTTTTTTCCGAATATGGACCCTACGCTGGAGATATCATCAATCGAGTGAGTGGTGTGCTGTTGGTCAAGGAAACTTGCACAGCGGTTGCCTTTGCATTATTTAATCTACAGGAACGTGGAAAATTGTTCATCCATCCCGGTGCACCGTGTTACCCTGGCCAAATCATCGGAGAGCACAATCGATCCACCGACTTGGTTGTTAATCCGGCAAAAGGAAAGAAGCTGACGAATATGCGGGCCTCCGGCACCGATGACGCAGTTATTTTGACTCCGCCGACGATCATGTCACTGGAAGAGTGTATTGCCTATATTAACGATGACGAACTTGTCGAAGTAACTCCGGAATCAATTCGTCTACGCAAGAGGCCTGTAAAGAAGATAAGGGGATAAAAACCCGATGAAAGAGCTTGTGATTGTGGTGGGAGCTGGATTGGTTGGGCTAGCCACCTTTGGTTTTATTGCCAAAAAATACGGCAGTGCATGTACGCCCTGAATGATGATCTACGGATCCATAGGTATGGGTCTTTTCAGCTATTGGTTGCTTGGGCTTGTTTTTCAGTGACTTAGAAATGAT
>WTAT01000109.1 GCA_013139415.1 Desulforhopalus sp. | reverse complement strand
AAAACTACCGATCCCATCCCTTTTTAGTAAGAGAGGTAAACCACCTCTTTAGCTCCAGATCCAAGCCTTTTTTCTTTGATGAAAAAAACCTCGATTATCGACCCGTGCTCGCCGCCAAAAAAGAGGGGGAAGTTGATTTAATTCAGGGCGGTGAGTCCCTGGCCGGGATGGTCTACTGTACGCTGGTACCTGAACCGAAAGATAAAAAAGGTCGATGGACCTCAGGTAAGGCGGCCATCGAGTTCCGCAGGTTTATCGTAGCCGAACTTGTACGTCTTCTCGACCCGGAAGACCAGGTCCTGCTGCAAACGACCGATCAACAGCCCTCTCAGCGGCCTCTTGCGCCGCACGACATCGCCATCCTTGTTCGCAGCAACAGACAGGCGGAAGAGTATCGGCAGGCACTTGCTGAGGCTTCAATTCCAGCGGTAGTGGGGAGCAGGCAATCCGTTTTCCAGACTATAGAGTGTCGGGAGATGTTGCTCCTCCTCCAGGCCATTGCAGCGCCGGTTGACACGGGGCGATTGAAAACGGCTATGACCATCAGCTGGTTTGGCTTCACCGGTAACCGTCTCCATGAACTGTGGCAGGATGAAGATCTGTTGAGCCATTACCATAGTCGTTTTCTTGAATATAATCAGCGCTGGCAGGAGCAGGGCTTTCTGCCCATGATGAGTAAATTTCTGGTTGAGGAAGAGGTACTGCCAACCTTGGCCTCCGGGCAGATGGCCGAGCGGGCCATTGCCAATATTCAGCATCTGCTGGAGCTTATTCAGGAGCAGGAAAACGCCGAAAATCTTGGCATTGGTCAGATTCTCCAGTGGCTTGGCAAGATGATGCAAACTGACCAGACGGCCGAAAACGCCGAGTTGCTTCTGGAAAGCGACGAGGAGGCGGTGCACATTGTGACCATGCACAGCGCAAAAGGGTTGGAATACCCTGTGGTTTTCTGCCCCTATCTCTGGTACAGCAGCAAGCGGATTAAAGGGGAAAAATATCAGATTACCTGCCATGACGAGGCGCACGAGGTGGTTGTTGATCTTGGTTCCGACCTGTTTGAAGCCCGCAGGGATATGGCAGTAGCAGAAGAGATGGCCGAAGATCTCAGGCTGCTCTATGTCGCCCTGACAAGGGCTAAGATCCGCTGTTACATCAGCTGGGCTGATGTAAAACCAATTGCCAGCGTCGGCGACTCCTTTCAGTCCGCTCTTGGCTACCTGCTTTTTAAGGATGGTACACTTGATTATCAGGCGCAGCAGGAAAGATTTTTAGAGCTGGCACAGGAAAAATCAACGCAGCATTTGACTGTTTCCCTGGATGAGCCACCTGTAAGTTATAAAAGAATTGTGCAGGAACAGGAGCTGCACCCGCTGCAGGCTGCCAGCCGGTCCCTGCATACCGACTGGCAGATGTCGAGTTTTTCTGCTATGGCGTCGCTCAGTGAATATGATCATGAAGAAAAAGCGGCAGCACCGATAGATGTTGGAGAAAGTAGTGCCGGCGCGACAAAAACTGTTCCCGTTACCGGCCTGCCCGCAGGACCCAATTTCGGCAACGTCATACACGATCTGCTTGAATGTTTGTCGTTCCCGGCGATTGCCAGTCAAGAGCAAGAGGAGACGCTGCTGGAACTGCTCAGTCAAAAATGCACTCGTTATGGAGTGGCAGCAGTGCCTGGTGATGTGAAAAAATTGCTAAATCTGGTAGTGAAAACTCCACTTGCTGCGGGCAGTTTTTCCCTTTCCATGCTCGCCGATGGTAAATGTCTTAAGGAAATGGGCTTTTATTTCCACCTTAGTCGTCTGGACACCGATCGGATTAATACAATTCTTGCGGATGAACCGACGGTCACTCCCCTGAGCCACAAGGTGATGCGTGGATATCTGACCGGATTTGTCGACCTTATCTGTGAATACCAGGGCAAATACTATATTCTCGACTATAAAACCAACCTGCTCGGTGAGTCAATGAACGATTATGGGCCTGATAACCTGGTCGCTGCCATGCAGTCCCATAATTATGGGCTCCAGTACTGGATTTACACCCTGATTTTACACCGTCACTTGCAAAATCTGAAACCGGAGTACCGGTATGAAGATCATTTCGGTGGGGTGATGTACCTTTTTGTGCGAGGAATGTCCCCGGATATTCCAGGCAGCGGAGTTTATTCCGTCCTTCCTGATTACACCAGGTTGCGGGAGCTGGATCTGGCAATAGGAGGGGCAGAAGATGAGTGAGCAGGGATATAACCTTCTGGATATCCATTTTTCAAGATTCCTGGCTGATCGATCTCGGTTGGCAGGGGACGATAAGGACAGATTTCAGCAGCTGGTAAGAACACTCACTACCTCTCATGAAGCCGGGCATAGCTGTCTTCCGGTTTCAAAAGCAGATACACGTTTGCTGGAAGCGCTCCATCTTGTGTCAGCTGGAGGCCAAACCCCGCTGGTGCTCAACAACAACAGGCTGTATCTGCACAGGTATTTTCGTTACGAAACCCGACTGGCCGAACAGATCAGCGCAATGGCTGCGGTATCCTTGCCGATGAAGGTAAAAGATACTTTGCTCGACAGTCTTTTCGAAGCTTTCGAACCCGGTACCGACTGGCAGAAAGAGGCGGCAAAGGTTGCTCTGAAAAAAGCACTGACTATTATTTGCGGTGGACCGGGGACCGGAAAGACAACCACTGTGGTAAAAATACTGGCCCTTTTGCTTCTTGCGGCAGATCAGACGCTTGATGTGGCGCTAGCTGCACCCACCGGCAAGGCGGCGATGCGACTTAGTGAATCCATAGGTAATAGTCTGGAGCGAATGGAACTCCCGGAAAAAATCAAAGCAGCAATTCCTACCCAGGCAAAAACCCTGCACCGGTTGCTTGGGTTCAGGCGCAATTCGCCACAGTTTAGACATAATCGGCAAAGTCCAATGGGCTGGGATGTGGTGGTGGTTGATGAGGCCTCAATGGTCGACCTGGCAATGATGAGTAAACTTGTTGATGCCTTAAAACCTGGTGCGAGGCTGCTTCTTTTGGGCGACAAGGACCAGCTCGCTTCGGTGGAATCCGGTGCGGTACTTGGTGACCTGATAAAAAGTCTGCCGGACAATACCGTTGAATTGCAGAAAACCTATCGTTTTGATGATAACATTAAACAGTTGGCTGAGTGTATTAATACAGGTGACAGTGAGGGTGCCTGGCAGCTGCTGTTGGATCGGAACGCCAATAATGTTACCGTCCTGCCATCTGATCTGATCGGCTATATTGGCAAGCAGTATGCGGAGTTTATGGAAGAGGTGTATCAGAACCATGAACCCGATGTTAGAGCGATTTTCGCTGCTTTTAACAGTTTCCAGGTTCTTTGCGGGGTCCATTATGGTAATCGGGGTGTTGAAGGAATTAACCGAAGGGTAGAGTCGTCTCTTGCCCGTCGGGGATTCGATTGCAGATCCGACAGCTGGTATCCCGGAAGGCCGGTGCTCATAACCAGGAATGACTACAGCCTTGATCTTTTTAACGGTGATATCGGTATTTGTCTGCCGAATCGAAATGAAGGATCTGTGAAAGTCTGGTTCGAGCGATCCGACGGTGGCCTGAGAAGCTATTCCCCTTATCGCCTGCCCCGCTGTGAAACAGTCTTTGCCATGACTATCCACAAAAGCCAGGGTTCGGAATTTGACGAAGTGGTTGTCGTCCTGCCCGATGAAGATAATAGAATTCTTAGTCGGGAACTTATTTATACCGCTATCACCCGTGCGAAAAAATCAGTGAAGCTCGTCACTGAGCGACAGGTTTTTGAACAGGCACTTTCACGAAATATTATGCGTTTCAGCGGTCTGGCCGATCAACTGAAAGAACAGTCATTGAAGATCAACGAAAGCAAGCGGGCAGGATAAGACCCTTCAATCAGAGCAGCCTCGCTCAAGTAAGAGACCGGGGATTACCCGGTCTTTTTGTTAAAAATATATCTTACTCAGCGGTTGTGGGGTCAATTATGCCTTTGACTTCACAAACACTGTTAGCGGGGAATTCACCTTTAGCTGCATGCTCACGTACTGTTTTTTCGTCGGGTGCAATGTATATGCAGTATAACTTTGTCGTTGGTTTTAGTGCACATACAGAAGAGTGGACAGAAGCGCCCTGAAAATAAGAAAAACCGGAAATACACATTGATCTGTATTCAG
>WTAT01000554.1 GCA_013139415.1 Desulforhopalus sp. | reverse complement strand
ACAGGTCCTTTCCAACTCGTAGCATATCAGAAAGATGCCGTTATTCGTTATAAGGCCCATCCCGACTACTGGGCAGGTAAAGCTCCTATCGACAACCTGGTCTTTGCCATCACCCCCGATGCCTCTGTTCGTTATCAGAAGCTCAAAGCCGGTGAATGTCATATTATGCCATATCCGAATCCTGCTGACCTGGAAGCGATGGCTAAAGATGACGACATCAATCTCTTGCAAAAAGAAGGTCTGAATGTCGGTTACATGGCCTATAACACCAAGATTGCCCCCTTTGATAACCCCAAGGTACGCAAGGCGCTGAATATGGCTATCAACAAGCAAGCCATCCTTGACGCAGTCTTCCAGGGTGCTGGAAAAGCCGCAAAAAATCCTATTCCGCCTACTATCTGGTCCTACAACGATGATATCGTAGACGATCCGTATGATCCAGCGGCTGCCAAAAAAGCGCTGGCCGCAGAAGGCGTTAAAGACCTGAAAATGAAAATCTGGGCAATGCCGGTACAACGGCCTTACAACCCCAATGCCCGCCGTATGGCCGAGTTGCTCCAGAATGATTTTGCCTTTGTTGGTGTAGAAGTTGAGATCGTCTCCTATGAATGGGGTGAGTACCTCAAGCGCTCTAAAGACGAAGATCGTGACGGTGCCGTTCTTCTAGGTTGGACCGGCGACAACGGTGACCCGAATAACTTCCTGGCCGTACTGCTCGGTTGTGATGGTGTTGGCGGTGCAAACCGTTCCCAGTGGTGTCATCAACCCTTTGAAGACCTGATCCAAAAAGCCAAGATTGTAGCTGACCCGGCCGAACGTACTAAGCTCTATGAAAGGGCACAGGTTGTTTTTAAAGCGCAGGCTCCCTGGGCAACCATTGCCCATTCAGTGGTATTCCAGCCGGTACGCAAGGAAGTAGTCGATTTCCGTATCGATCCTTTCGGTGGCAACGTTTTCTATGGTGTTGACCTGAAGTAAGCGACATTCTCAGAGGCCGGGCAGAAGATTCTGCCCGGCCTTTTTCATGCCGATTTTTATCCAGAGAACTGATACATGTTTCTTTATATTTTAAAAAAGCTGGGTGTCGTCCTCCCCACCTTCTTCGGCGTTACCCTCGTAGCTTTTATGTTTATCCGTATCCTCCCCGGTGACCCGGTGCTGCTCATGGCTGGTGAACGTGGAATGAGCGAGGAAAGACATGCCGAACTAATGGCTAAATTCGGTTTCGATAAACCGGTCATTCTGCAATATGGGAGCTACCTCGTAAAGCTGGTTACTGAGGGCGATTTCGGTACTTCCATTGTCACCAAAAAACCTGTGCTGGACGAGTTCATGACCTTGTTTCCGGCCACAGTGGAACTCTCTTTTTGTGCCATGATAATTGCAGTCTTTTTTGGGCTGCCTGCCGGAATGATTGCCGCCACCCGCAGAGGTTCAGTCTTCGACCACACGGTGATGACCAGTGCTCTTGTTGGCTACTCCATGCCGATCTTCTGGTGGGGGCTGCTGCTGATCATCTTTTTTTCCGGGATTCTTGGCTGGACTCCGGTTTCCGGACGCATTTCTTTTCTCTATTATTTCGAGCCCGTCACCGGCTTCATGCTCATCGACAGTCTGCTCTCCGGACAGGAAGGCGCATTTTCTTCGGCGATTTCCCACCTCATTCTCCCAGCCATCGTGCTCGGCACCATTCCGCTGGCGGTTATTGCCAGGCAGACCCGTTCTGCCATGCTGGAAGTACTGAGCGAAGATTATGTGCGTACCGCCCGCGCCAAAGGGCTCGGCCCCCAGCGGGTTATCGGTTTGCATGCGCTGCGCAACGCCATGATCCCGGTCATTACCGTTATCGGCTTGCAAGTCGGGGTGCTGTTTGCCGGTGCAATCCTCACTGAAACCATCTTTTCCTGGCCGGGAATCGGAAAATGGATGATTGACTCGATTTCCAGAAGAGATTATTCGGCGGTACAGGGTGGCCTGCTGCTCATCGCTGCAATCATCATGACCGTCAATCTGGTGGTTGATCTGCTCTACGGTCTGATCAACCCGCAAATACGCCATACGGATTAATCATGACCGAAACAACCATACAAGAAGTTGAAACATTAGAAACGGTTGATGATCGCCCGACCGGATTCAAATCTCAGTTGATTGAATTCTGGTCCTATTTCAGTGAGAATCGCGGAGCCGTCATCGGCCTGTTTTTTTTCCTAGGCGTTGTCCTTATTGCCGTCTTCGCCGATTTCGTCGCCCCGCACTTACCTAACGAGCAATTCAGGGATGCCCTTCTGCAACCTCCTTTCTGGCAGACAGGTGGGGATTTTAAGTTCCTGCTCGGCACCGATGCCATTGGTCGGGATATGTTATCACGATTGATCTACGGCTCACGCTATTCACTCTTTATAGGCTGCATCGTGGTATCAATATCTCTCCTGGTAGGGGTGATACTTGGTCTTATGGCCGGCTTTTTTCGCGGTCGGGTGGATACCTTCATTATGCGTATCATGGATGTCGTTCTGGCCTTTCCAAGCTTGCTCCTGGCCCTGGTCCTGGTGGCCATCCTCGGCCCAAGCCTGGTGAATGCCATGATTGCCATTGCCATCGTCCAGCAACCCCACTATGTCCGATTAACACGTGCTGCCGTGATGTCGGAGATGACCAGGGACTATGTTACTGCCGCAAGGGTCATTGGGGTGAAATCCCTGAGGCTGATGTTTATAACCATTTTGCCAAACTGTATGGCACCGCTCATCGTCCAGGCGGCCCTCAGTTTTTCCACCGCCATCCTGGATGCTGCAGCATTAGGGTTTTTAGGAATGGGCGCCCAGCCACCTACCCCGGAGTGGGGTACCATGCTGGCAGAAGCTCGCGAATTTATCCTCAGGGCCTGGTGGGTAGTCACCTTCCCGGGTGTTGCCATCCTTACCACCGTGCTGGCAATAAACCTGATGGGCGACGGTCTGCGCGACGCCCTGGATCCGAAACTCAAACGATCATAACTGCCTCATGCCATTACTTGAAATTGAAAATCTCAGCGTGACCTTCCTGACAGCCGGCGGTCAATTCACTGCTGTTGACCAAGTCTCGCTGAATATTGAACCAGGGGAAATTGTCTCCATCGTCGGGGAATCCGGCTCAGGAAAATCCGTGTCTATGCTTGCGCTGATGGGGCTTTTACCGTGGACCGCGACCATCACCGCCGATGCCCTTCGTTTTGACGGTTTAGACCTCAAAACCATCGCCAAGCCCCAGCTCCGACAGATCATCGGCTCTAAAATGGCCATGATCTTTCAGGAGCCGATGACCAGTCTCAATCCCTGTTTCACCATTGGCTTTCAGTTAACCGAAGCGCTTAAAATCCACTTAGGTATGAACCGGGCCGAGAGGAAAAAACGGGCCATAGAGCTGCTTAACCTGGTCGGCATCCCAGAACCCGAGAAACGCCTCTCCGCCTTTCCCCATCAACTTTCAGGAGGCATGAACCAGCGGGTTATGATCGCCATGGCCATTTCCTGCGATCCCCAGCTGCTGATTGCCGACGAACCGACAACGGCTCTTGATGTGACCATACAGGCCCAGATTCTTGATCTGCTGCTCAAGTTACAAAAGGAAAAAGGGATGTCCCTGGTACTGATAACCCACGATATGGGAGTGGTTGCCGAGACCGCCGAAAGGGTGGCCGTGCAATACGCTGGTCAACAGGTGGAAAAACAGCTGGTGAAGGGCTTATTCTCTGAACCCCACCACCCCTATACCCAGGCACTGCTTAACTCCCTGCCGGAAAGATCAAATTCAAGAATATTGCCTTCAATTGCCGGGGTCGTCCCCGGTCAGTTCGATAAACCCGTGGGCTGCCTTTTTTCACCCCGTTGCAAATATGCCACCGACCTTTGCCGAAGTACACCACCTGTTGCAGCATCCCTTGAGTTCGGCCGCGCCCTCTGCCATTATCCCCTTGCCAAT
>WTAT01000137.1 GCA_013139415.1 Desulforhopalus sp. | reverse complement strand
CCGCTATCGGGCATAAAGAGTACCCTTGCCCAGCGCAGTACAGATCGGTCAGGGCTTGTCTTTTTAGTTTCCCGAGATGGTAATCTGTTTCTTACCGACAATACAGATGAGGAAATCCCAGATGAGGAAATCCCAGATGAGA
This sequence comes from Desulforhopalus sp., assembly GCA_013139415.1. Classification (GTDB taxonomy): domain Bacteria; phylum Desulfobacterota; class Desulfobulbia; order Desulfobulbales; family Desulfocapsaceae; genus Desulforhopalus_A. Next base: position 3,456 of record WTAT01000137.1, on the reverse strand, counting down.
AAAGCCCAGATGAGAAAAGCCCTGCCCTGGCCATCACCAAAGAACAAGGACATACTCTGCAGGCAGGTCTTGTCAAACAGTGGCAGGAATCTGGGAGAAACGAGGGTGAACTTTTAAAAATGAACGCAGGAGAGCATCAATGGCTTGCAGTTTTTCAAAAGATTGACCAAGACAACCAAATGCTCTGGTTAGGTTTTGCTGTTACAGAAAGCGATTTATTTGGCCGGCTGGATAAAGAACTATATATGATCGATTTCTTTGATCTTAGTGTTGCCATTGTCGGCTCCCTGTTAATCCTCCTGTACATGAGGAAACGAGGTTTTCTCCACCGACGAGTTAAAACACTCCCTGAGCCCCGTATTCGCTTAGTAGAATATATAAATCAGGGTGAAGGGTACAAGGTGGAGTTCAAATCAACAATCCGAACCAACCTGCAGACTGGCAAGCGCGGCAAAGAGATTGAGTTCGCCTGGCTAAAAGCTGTTGCTGCATTTCTGAATTCTGAAGGTGGTACGCTGCTGCTTGGTGTTGCCGATTCTGGAGAGATTTGTGGAATTGATGCTGATGAATTTGAAAACAATGACCGCTGCCTCCTCCACGTAAAAAATCTATTGAATCAGCATATCGGAGCGGAGTTTTCCGGTTATATCGTGACCACGATAGTGGACTGTAATGAAGAAGGTTCAGCGGTTATGCTCGAGTGCCGTCCAGCAGGGGCTGCTGTGTTTTTGAAAATAGGCAAGACTGAAGAATTCTACATCCGCTCCGGCCCATCATCCACAAAACTGAGTCCCAGCCAAACTTTGAGCTATATGGCCCAAAAAAACAGCTAGCAAGTCAGTGCTTGTTTACCGGGGTTAGATCTTCATCGATATACCGCTTGATGTAACGCTGAGCGCTGATATTTGATTTGACAACCCAAACCACAAAAAAAAGTGCCAGACTAATGGTCACAGGCATTGCTTTTGGCAGCAGCCAAATCATCGGCACTACCAGTACCATTCCTGCACCTAAGAATTTCAGTGCACGTTTTTTCGATTGTTTGATAAAGTCTAGCGCAGCTTGCGGCGTATCTATACCGCTACTGTGCATGGTATCGCGCATCGACTCATAGCCTATCTGGTGCCGACTTTCCAGACGACCAAAGGGATCATTGAGCTTCATAGAAAAACCTCTCTGAAGTAACTGTGAAAGAAACGTTCTCTAAAGCCAAGACCCTTATATTCCAGGCTTGATTAAAAAGTACAGATCTGTATTAAAAATTATTATACCCCAAGGCCTGTAGTGCATCAACATGTCTTGTGTTATCATGAACTGGGCTTTTCTAAAGATATGGACACCAAGTTGAGCCACTGTTAAAGAACTGACATTATATCTAAGCTCGGTAAACTGAAGGAAAGGCTTTCAGGAGTACTCAGTTTAGTGCCCCCTTGAGGGGTAAAACACTAAATCGAACACATTAAATCGAACACATTAAATCGAACACATTATTATCTCAAAGGCATACAAACGTGAAGAGTATCTGGCAATTTCTACTCAGAGAAAAAATAGTTCAACTCTTTAGCATTGTCCTGGCCATTACGTTAATCAGCGGCATAGTTATAACCTGGCTTGAACCTGATCTTTCCTTTTCCAGTGGTCTTTGGTGGAGCATTGTCACCCTGACTACTGTTGGTTACGGAGATATTTCCCCTGCATCTCCGGGAGGACGGCTTCTTGCCATCATAATCATGTTTTTTGGTATTGGATTGCTGAGTACATTAAGTGCCAGCCTTGCCGCACTCATTATAAGTCATCGTTTGAAGGAGGACAAAGGTATGTGCGTTGCTGATTTCCGGGATCATTTAATATTATGCGAGTGGAACCACAGATCCCGAGCCATTCTCAAAGAACTCCGGGCCGACGCCCACACCAAAGATCTGAGAGTTGTACTGGTGGCCAACATTAACGAAAAACCAATTGATGATGACAACCTGTTTTTTGTCAAAGGCAGTGTATGCGAGGAGAGCTTTCAAAAAGCAAATATTGTTCATGCTAAGACAATTATTGTTTTAGGAGATGATTCGCTTGATGCCACCTCCCGGGACGCCAAGGTTGTTCTGGCTACCTTGACCATTGAAAGCATAGCCAATTCAATTTATTCAGTGGTTGAACTTGTTGATGAGACGAATGTTATGCACTGTCGTCGTGCTCAGGCTGATGAAATTATTGTGGGCAGCGAACTGAGCAGCCGTTTAATCGCTTCAGCTGCAATAGATCATGGTATTAGTCTGGTAGTATCAGAACTGTTAAGTACAGAATACGGTAACGAACTTTTCAGTGTTCCCCTGCCCCATGATTTAGCTGGCAGCACTTTTCTTGATGTTTTCACCATGATGAAACGAGAACGTCAGACTATAGTATTGGGGGTGTTGAAAGGAAATAATCGCGAACATCTTTCAAATCCCCCTTCAGATTATATTTTCGAAAAAGATGATAGGCTGGTTGTTATCTCAAATGACCGGGTGTCGATTATGGGTTCCAAAAGCTCCTGATTACTGTGCTTAAGTGGCGTTTACCGGCATCCAGTCAATGAAATTCTCGACCCATGCTTTCCCTTGCTAAACTGGCAGTTTCCTCTAGGTGGAAGAAGGTTGCCATTTACTGCAAAAATTCGGTATCCGCCAGATATCATTGGCCATCTTCCAGCTCATGCTTCCCTAGTATAAGCTAAAAGAGATTGGTATGAAAAGACAGCAAAAATTTTTTTTATTCCATTCTCCTGACCCGGCAGGCCAGGCATAGTTCCAACAAGGGCCTTCGTAGTGTCATTGTGTAGAAATCCAGTGCCGAGGTTAAGTGGAAAATAGAGTGAAAAGTAGAATCAATAATATCCTTTTGCATGAATCGGAAGTACCATTTCGCCAGTTCCCTGTTAACTTACAGATGACAGCTTCTGCAGCTGGTCCTTGGCCACCTGCTCCAGAGATACGCTGCCAAACCTCCTGCTATCGATTTCTGGAAAACGTTCCACCATCATTTCCTCAAACGTCACCGTTTTTGCCAAAGCCAAAACTTTCATCCAGTATTCGACGACATCCTCCAGGTATTCATTATAAGTAAATCTATAGACAAGGAATAATAATCTTGCTTTGCCCCGGTTGTAATACGGGCAAAACTATACCCACTCTGCGGAAATGTTGCATCCTCTTGTGCAGATTTTATCTCAACATATTAATGAGAAGAAATAACAATACTTTTCGGGATTATTATTTTATTGCGTATATACCGTTGAAACCTTCAATGTTTGAATTGGCAGGAAAGCAACACCTTCGACGTGGCAACATTAATCGCACAATTTGAATTGGAGTCTGGTGTAGAAATATCGCTTGCCAGAATGTTCCGCGAAATGTTCCGTCAAAGCAAAATCATCAAGTGAAGAGTGTTCCACTTATTTTGCCTATTCTTTTGGCAGGT
>WTAT01000600.1 GCA_013139415.1 Desulforhopalus sp. | reverse complement strand
CACCAGAAAATTTAAGCTCAGATACGGGATTACTCCGGGATTGTACCGGAAACAAAGGCAGCTCCGGTAAGGGTAATCAGCTTTAATTCTGTCCATATTAATTTTGTTTAAAATTGGAATCTCTTCTTGGGGTAAGCCTCTGCCTGAAGCCAGGCATGAATGGTTACCAGACGTACAAGAACATAAGAGAACTTCTACCAAATCAAAAAGCATTGATTACCAGTGGTTTTTCGGAGAGCCTCGATGTAAAACAGGCTCAGAAGATTGGGGCAGGGGCCTACGTAAAGAAACCTTATACTCTTATGGAACTTGCAAACTAGCTCATGAGAAGCTTAGGTAAAATCACAGAGAGCCTTGTTGAAATATCGTATGGAAAAATTCTACACACCTAAATTTTCAATCTGAAAAGGGAAAGAATCATGAGAAAATATCACATAGCAGTTGGCATCATTTTTTTCATCCTGAATCTCGGAACTCTTGCTGTCGCTGCTGAGCTTCAGGATGGTTTTATGGAATACAAATGGGGTGAGAGCATATCGCAATACGCGGAATTGACCGGGCTGTATACTAAAGGAGATGTTACCTTCTATAGCAACCCTGGAGAATCATACACGATAGACGATATCTCTGTAGATGATGTCGTCTATGGCTTTTACCAGGGGAGTCTCTTGGCGGTTTATATCGGCATTGATGCCCCTGAAACATACGATAAAGTCATGCTACACATGAAATTAAAATATGGTCTCCCTGACACAAAAACATCCGCAAGAGACCGTCTGACTACCATTAAATGGAAATATAAGGATGTTACCATTAAGCTGAAAACTGATGAGATCGGAGGAAAAATGAAGCTGGCATTTTATTATCGCCCACTCTCACGTGATCTGAAAAAGGATCAAATAGATGAAATCAGCGAAACATCCTACCGATTTTTTCCAATAGACAAGAATGAGAAACCCAGGATGATTCCGTTTTTAGAGTTCTAAGGAAAAGTGCAATCCCTCACTGAGAAAAAATCATTGTGGTGCCCCAAAAACCTTTAGTGCCTTACTCTTTAAAGCTTGTCATTCTTTTCAATACCCCCCTGAGGGGTACTGTAAAGAGTCCCGGCTTATTTCCCGTTTACCGGGGTTAGACGAAATACACTCCATCCAGATGGAGACCACCAGTCGCTGCAATTTGGCTTGTGTTACCTGTCTAAAGCCTGCATATAAACATGTCTGGCGGGAACGAGAGATGGACGAACGGTTTTTTAGCCTCATCCAGACTCAACTTCCGGATAAATCATCTATCCATTTGCAGGGATGGGGAACCTTTGCTGCACCCTGATACGCTCGCTTTCTCATGTCAGACAACTGAAAGCCACAGGAGCTATCGTTAGTTTTACCACCAACGGCACCATCATGGATAAAACTCTGGCTGAGTCTCTTCTTGACTCAGGCCTTAATGGGCTTAGCGCAGAACTCGATGCTGCGGTCGAGACGATCAGGCATCATTTGACGACACATCCACCGCCTCCATCGTGTATGGCTTGTGCCAAGCTCGATGGTTACTGATGCAAGAAAAACTGCTCAAAAAAAATTACACGAAGATGGTGAATAAGAAAACAACGATACCGTGGCAGAGCGAGGAGGCCTGGATTCAGGTTGTCCTTTCGATTGACAAGACTATTGCGGCTCTTTCAACTCAAGGAGCAGAGATTACACGTATCAGGACACTCGCCCAGCAAATCGCTCAAGGTTATGCAGAACTTGAAACAATCCTGGAGGAGGTCTGCCTTAAATCCTGTCCCACATGCGTCGACGTCTGTTGCTCCAGAGCAACTGTCTGGTATGATTTGAAAGATCTGTTGCTAATCTATCTTAATACCGGCACTCTTCCTGACAGGCAAATCTACAAGCAGCCGGATCATTCATGTTGCAACTTGACGCCTTCAGGCTGTCGATTACTTCGTTCTGAGCGACCATTTATCTGCACCTGGTACATTTGTCCCGATCAGAAAAACGTTATTGAGGGACTTCCTGACAGTGAGGAAAAATTAGCTCTTTTTCGCACCATAGAAAAGAGCACCATAGATAAGATCAAAACAGCCCGAAAGGAGTTGGAAGAGGAGTATGTCGAGGCCATCTGTAGCTGACTGCTGCCATGGTACTAAAAAGAGCACCGTCGAGCGGCATTAAAAAGAACACCCCTCAGGTAAGCGACAGACTCCGAGGGGGTATTGAACTGAATGACAGGAAACCTGGAGTAAGGCACTAATCTTCGGCAGCAAAATCGACTTCCATGTCAACCATTTCCCGGGCTCTTTCCAGAGCGCGTTGTTCATTCTCGCCACCCATTGCGACATTTTGTGTGTGCCCGGATGGATCAGTTATATTAAAACTGTAATTTGAACACTTGTTCTGTTCTGCCTTTACCGTAATATTCCAGCCACGATATACATCCTGGATGACCTCTTTCATGATACACCTCCTGTTATTTTGGTACGTTAGGGGTAACTTCCCTTTTGTTGAGGTTAGGTTTTGGAAAGTTTCCGCCACCGAAAACAATAAAACAGATTGCTGTACTTGGAAAGCCTGGACGTCGCTCAGATTGTTTAAATCGGGTTAGTTTCCATCCGAAAACCAGGAATTTTGTTCGAGGTCAAGGCATGCGAAAAAATTTACCGGAGGCACCCCGCAGGAGATAAAATTTTGAGCATAACGATGAGATTAGACAGGTCGCGTAGACTCAGAAAGAACAGTTCTCGGATGGGAACGAGTTAGGGGTAACTTCAAAACAGAGCCCGAAGTGGTTTTGAATTGTAAGCTTTATAAAAGGAGACGGAGCATGATGAGATTTGTTAACGGTGTAACAATTGATTAAACCTGTTCTGTCCATCTCGGAAATGTTCTGGAAGAATTTGAGACGAGCGGCAGGTTAAAATGTGATAGGCATTTGGTTTCCACTATTGGCGACCTATCCCACGATGTCGGTGATTGCTTTCTAGGAGGTTGTCCGAGAATGCCCTTTTACCCAAACTCTTCGTTATTTGCAGAAAACAATGCTCGTAATATCAATTATATGACTGTGCTTATTTTCTGAAAATGCCTCGGTTTTAGATAAAATTCCTATTCTCGGACAACCTCTAGGGAGGTGCGTTTTGTCATCGCATCTCCATGTTGTCTGCAAGCACGCCCTTCATTGCTGTTTTTATCTGCTCGAGTAACATCCCATACGGCGCATCTCCCTTGTTCAGTGTGCTTGTGTGGATTTCCTGGGCGATATCTGCCCAGCCAAACAGACCACACTGAAGTAAGACGCCTTTGAGGGCGTGAATGGCGCTGCCCAGTGAGGCCAGGTCTTCTTCTGCCAAGGCATGTTCTGCCTTTTTCAGATTACTGGCGATGCTTCTGCGCGCAGAGTGTATCAGTTTTGTTATCTGTTCCTCGTTGAAGATCGGCGCGGTGTTCAGATAATCAACAATACCTTCAATACTGGCTGGATTTAGAGATCTTTTAGCAGATGGAGCACCAGATGTGTTAGAGATCTTGGATGGTTTCTTCTTGCCATTTTCTGATTGGTGCTCATCCCCTAGCGAGTTTAGGACAGAGGCAATAATGTCTGGTCGAAAAGGTTTGGTGATGTACGCATCCATTCCCGCATTCAGGCATATCTCACGGTCTCCTCCCATGGCATGGGCTGTCATGGCGATGATAGAAATATGGCCGCCGCGTAACCGAGACCCCAGGTCGTGTTCAAGTTCATTGTCCAGTTCCACTACGAGCGGCAACTGTTTCTCCAGGCAGCGGATGACTGTGGTTGCCGTGAGGCCATCCATTACCGGCATCTGGACATCCATTAAGATCAGGTCAAAGGTGTCTTGGTGCAGGGCCCCTAGTGCTTCTAAACCGTTGGTGGCAGTATACACATGGTGATCTTTCTCCAGCATCATCAAGGCAACGTCGCGATTGATCTCGTTGTCATCAACCACAAGTATCCTCAGATTTTTAATTTCCGAACTGGATGGGGCAAGGGGTGGAGAATCGCTGACAACCAGATTCTCGGAACAGGGTTCCAGGGGCAGGACCAGGTGGAAGGAGCTGCCGTATCCCTCCAGACTTTCTACCCAGATGTTGCCTTCCATCAGGAGGGTCAGCTGACGGCTTATCGCAAGTCCCAGGCCTGTTCCCCCATATTTACGGGTATAGGAACTGTCCACCTGTTCGAAAAGATTAAAAACATCCTTGAGCTTGCTCTCGGCAATGCCGATGCCGGTATCTGTGATGCAGAAATGGAATCCGACCTGTCTGCCCCCCCTGGGCCAGTCGTCTGCCGGTTCCATTTTGATAGTTACTTTGCCCTGATTGGTGAATTTGATTGCATTGCCTACCAGATTGAGGAGAATCTGGTGGATTCGGAGGTTGTCGCCGATTACTGCGGGGGGCAACCCAGATACCTCGAGAGTCTCGAGCGAGAGTCCCTTTTCCATGGCCTCGACATTCATGGTTGAAACTATTGTTTGAATGATATGGTTAGGGCGAAACGGTCGCGGATCCAGTTGTAACTGTCCAGCTTCCATTTTGGAAAAATCAAGGATATCATTGATAATACCAAGCAGCGTTTCTGCGGATTGCTGCACCGTGTTGAGGAGGCGGTTTTGTCTGTCCTCGTTCCGCGCATCCAGGGCCAGATGTGTCATGCCAATGATGGCGTTCATTGGTGTCCTGATTTCATGGCTCATATTGGCGAGGAATTGACTCTTTGCCCGGTTTGCTGATTCTGCCTTTTTCGCAAGCAGCATTGCCCTCTCCGTCGTGAGTTTTAGCTCTGTGGTACGCTGTTCTACTTTTTCCTCCAGGGCAGATTGATGTTCCAGGAGCACCTTTTCGACCTTGAGCCGTTTCTGGTGCTCCTCTTTGAGCTGCTGGTGTTTGTTCAACAGCAGGCCCTGCTGCCGTTCGGATTCTTTGAATTGTTGCTTTAAGAGGAAATTTTGGCTGTTGAATTTTACTAACACACCGATGGCCAGCATAATTATTATGCCTAAAACCCCAGTTCCCAGGAGAAGATGTAGTGTCGCATTTGATTGCAGATACTTTTCCTTCTGCGCCCAGGCGAGAAAAAATGCGGGCATATTGTGGATGGCAACACGAATGAAGACAAGCTCTTCGCTATAGATGCCATCTCCTGGCATGGGCACGGTAGAGAATTTTTCTGTGCTAATGTCGGCGAATGACCCTGCTGGCGGCAGGTGGCCAAGCAAATTCGTCACTGTTTTGTCATCGTCGATGACTTTTCCCAGGGTGGTAACCAGTGCGAACCCTTTGCTGTTGGAATCTGGAGGGGTATCGACAAAGTGGCGCAACAGTGTTTCAGGGCGCACCCATGCCACCAGGGTTCCTGCCGGCGTGTTTTTCCAGATACACTGTATCGCAATAACAATCTCTACTCTACCTCCAACTCTGTCAACGGTCAGTATTGGCTCTCCCGGTTCAGATACAGGTGCAGGTGGAAGGGTGACGGCTGCCTTTCTTTCCTCAGGTGAGGCAGTGTCGACTAAATGCCTCCCGGAAGTATCAACGAAAAGGAACCGTTGATAAATAGTATCTCCCTGAATACTTTTTTCGAGCAGGTTTTTTTTAAAGAGTTGTCCAATGCTGAAAAGATTGATCTTCAGGCCATATTGCTCGGATATACCCAGCGCTACATTGGTATAATACCACGTTACAGCCTGGGAACTGGCCAATGTCCGAAGGTCACTTTTCCGTTCTGAAAAAAAATAGCCAAGGGATGCAGCTTTGTTCTCCAGATCCAGTCTGAATTGCTGCATGGTTGACTCATGCAGGGCAACTTGGCCTCGATAATTCGAGATGATTAAGACACCTATGAAGACCACCAGCAATAGAAATGTCAGCAGAATCGCCAAAATTTTCTTATGGGCAAAAAATGCCCAGCCCGCAGAAATAAAATGTGTTGCCATTCGGTGTCACAAAATCAAAGGGTTAAAATGGGTCGGGGTAGTACACAAAAAGGGATGGGTAGTATTTTTCCACGAGTTGTTTGTAAGTCCCCTCACCTTTGATTTTCGTAAAAAAAGTGTTGAATGCCGCAAGGAGTTTTGGGGATGATTTCGGGAACGCACAAGCCATCGCCTGGGATTCTGAAACAGGCCCGACTACCTTGATTTTGCCCGGCCATTGCTCAAGGGCTAGCAAGGCCACTGGCATATCCATGAGGGTGGTCTCTGCAGCCCGTGCCATAACGGTAGGGATCATCTCGCTCAGGTCCCGGTCGATAGGAAAGAGCTGGATCCTGGCCCCAGTCTTCTCTAGTTGATAAAGACTTGGATCCAGGCAACTGTCCCGCAAGCCAAGCACCGAGACTTCATTGAGTTTTTCTTTGACCATCTCGATGTCCTTATTCAGGTCGCCGGAGGGGACGATGGGCTGTAGCTTGGAGTCGGCTTGAGCGATCAGCCATACGCCTGTTGGGAATGTCATTTCAGAGTAGTTGACGATCTTTTTTCTCCAGTTCAGTTCAGTAAAACCGGTAGCAATCACATCTCCTTTGATCGGAGTTTCTTTCCCGATTGCCACATCGTCTCCTTGAGGCTTGACTGTATTGCCGAGGAGATCGGGCAGGACATTTGCCCAGGTGGTTTCGACAAACTCATATTTGACGCCGAGATGTTCTGCAAAGAGCTGCATTAACTCTACATCCAGACCGGTCTTGTCCTTGGTGACGAAATTGGCGTAGACGATGCCCAGATGTCGCAACTTACCAGCTTTGATGACCTCGTCCAGGTCCCTGCACCAGGCGGCGGTGTTCGCCATGGACAACATCAAGACCAGTGTTGCCACGAAGAGTTGTACCGTGAGAAAGAGTCTTACCCCAGGAGATGAGGCAGTTGAATTTCTATCAGCAAGGGAGGTTCTGCTATAGCCAGGTAATTTCATAGCCTGTATTCCTTAATTATTTGTGAAGAAATTGGAAAGATAGAGAAAAACACTCGGGTAATATTTTTCGACCATACGCCTGTAGGTGCCGTCTTCCCAGATCTGCTGGAAAAACGTGTTGAACTCACGCAGTAGTACTGGCGATCTCTTGGCGACAGCAATCCCCATAAGCTGCTCTTGTGAGACTGGACCGATAACTTTTATTTCTCCTGGCCATCTTTTCAGGGCGATCAGAGCATCTGGTATATCAAGCAGGGTAATCTCGGCGGAACCATTGATAACTTCAGGGGCTATATCACCGAGGAATTTACTGGTACTGTAGCGGATAACAGCACCGGTTGCCTGGAGGTCATAGAGTTCTGGGTCCATGCAGGTGTCTTTCATGGTCAACACGGTATGGCCTTTGAGTAGAGTCTTTACCTGTTGAATATCTTTGCTCAGGTCACCGGTAGGGGTAATAGGTTTAATTGTGGCTCCGGCGCGGGCGATAAGCCAGACTCCGGTGGGAAAGGTCGGGGTTGAATAGTCCACCATTTTCTGCCGGTCAGGCAGAATCGTCAGGCCGTTGGCGGCTATATCCCCCTTGATAGGGACAGTTTCCAGGATTTTGACGACACCGTCCTCAATGTGCATGCGATGGCCGGTTAAATCAGCAAAAACCTCAGGCCAGCTGGTTTCTACCAGTTCATAGCGAACCCCAAGATGCTTTGCAAAAAGCTGCATCAATTCGACATCTAATCCGTCCGGTCCGTTGGTATTGAGGCGGACGAAGGAGGCATAAGGGACACCAAGATGCCGCAGGACGCCTCTTTGCAGAATCTCATCAAGGTCGGTGGCAAAAATGGTCGCGGGCAAAAAAGAACAGAACAGCAGAAGGAAAATGAACAGAGTGGTTTTTCCTCCTGACGGTATGTTGTTCATGTGTTGAGTCTCCTTGGTGGTTGTTATGTATTTTTACCTTCTCTGGTTGCATTTGGAAGGAGCCGTCAATACGAGCAAAAGTAAAAAATGGAATCATTCAGGCCTTTGCCGCAGACAATGGCGTATTTATAATACTACACTGGTCCCTCGTTTTCGGGTCGTTTGTTTTGGCATTCCACATGATTAGAGCTGCCGAATGTTACAATAGGCTGGTTAGATGTTTTGGTAAGTTTGATACGAAATTCTGCCTTTTGAAAATCTTCGTCTCATTATTCCATCGATTATAGCAAAAAGCAAGGGAGCCACCTAGGGGTTTCATTAAAAGATTAATTTCCATAAAACATCGTTTTTTCTTGGCGATGAAGGATAATGTTGCCATGTTCTGCGTACAGTCTACCGGTTACCAATCGTCGGAATGGATGTATTTGCTGTTTGGCTTCAGTGCAACTCTTTTTTTATGAGAGGCGGGAGAGCTTTCTGCATCTGGATTATCGAATTCATCAAAAGTTTTGCTATTATTTTAGCCCATTGTTTATTCGGATGTAGACCATCTAGGAATAATTGTGGTTTGCAGGGCAGAGTTGAAGAAATCTCTTTTATTTTTCATGGTGATTTTATACCTAAAATACTTACTGTAATTGTGTGAGAGAATCTATATTAAAAACCGTGTATGGAAATGATTTTTTATTCTATGTGGAATCTTTATAAGCTTTTGAGGTTCCAACAAAAAATGGTGCTAAAATGGACTACAAGGATTATTACAAAATTCTGCAAGTTTCCAAAGATGCATCACAGGAGGAGATAAAAAGGGCCTATCGGAAACTGGCGCGGAAATATCACCCCGATGTTAATAAGGACGCAAATGCAGAGCTTAAGTTTAAGGAAATAAACGAGGCCCATGTAGTCTTGAAGGATGTCGAAAAACGCAAGGCCTACGATACCGTCGGCAGCAACTGGCAGGCCGGTCAGGATTTCAAACCTCCTCCGGAGTGGGCTACTCGGTTCCGTAGTGCACGTTCTGGATCGAAGGGGGCATCTCCAGAGCACTTCAGCGATTTCTTTGAGTCACTCTTTGGCGGGGGTAGTGCCCATTTTTCTACTAGAGAGTTTTCTTCTGTCGGGGAGGGATTCCATGACAGAGGAGAGGATCTGCATGCGAAGGTCTCAATCACCCTTGAGGACAGCTATCATGGGGCCAAAAGAACCATTACGCTGAATAGAACGGTGGGCGACGGCAATGGTGCCCTGACTATCAAACCCCAGTCGCTGCATGTCTCTATTCCTAAAGGGGTAATTGAGGGCCAGCAGATCAGGCTGGAAGGCCAGGGAGAAGTTGGATACGGTAAGGGACCAAGGGGAAATTTGTTCCTTGAGATTGTTTTTGAACCGCACCCGCTTTTTACCGTCAGTAAACGCGATATCTTCCTTGTCCTGCCGGTGACTCCGTGGGAGGCTGCTCTGGGAGCGACCATTGCGGTGCCAACTCTTGGTGGCAAGGTTGATCTGAAACTTCCCGCCAACTCTCAGACCGGTCAAAAACTGCGCCTGAAAGGCCGGGGGCTTTCGTCGAAAACTCAGGTCGGTAATCAATATGTGACCCTTGCTATCCATACGCCGGCAGCAAAGACGGCTGAACAACGAAAATTGTACGAAACGATGGCACAGCTCATGCCTTATAATCCCCGGTCAGGGTTTGGAGGTTGAAAAATGAACGACGAATATCGCTGCATTGTCCTGGACGATACCACGACTTGGGGAATCACCGAGGTCTGCACCCTCTGTCGGGTGGAGAGTGAGGTGGTGTGTGAGATGGTCAACGAGGGAGTGTTGGTTCCGGAAGGAACCTCGCCGGAGACCTGGCGTTTCAACGGTGTGGCTATTAAAAGGATTCAGGTAACTCTCAGGTTGCAAAATGATCTGAGGGTCAATCTGCCGGGAGCTGCCTTGGCCCTTGATCTGCTGGAAGAACTTGAGGAACTGCGTGCCCTGCTCAAACAGATCCCCTGAATGGTAAATTTCATCATCTCTACCACTGAGAATAAAGGCTACCTGGAAAAATTACTTTTTCTTCCAATCTCTACGTTATAACTAACCCCGGTAAACGGAAAAATAAGCCGGGATTCTTTTCAATACCCCCTTGAGGGGTGCTCTTTTTAGTACCCCCTTGAGGTTGTATGCGTGAAAAATTTCATCATTTAAGTCGTAGATGTGTCATGGGCATGGTGGGAGGAGTGATGTTGCTGGTTTCCACGATGGCTTATTCTGCAGCGATCCTTGAAGGTGAGCGGATGAGCCCCGTGCAGGGCAAAGAGGGAATGGTTGTCACCAGTCATTTCCTTGCAACCCAGTCAGCTCAGGATGTGTTGAAAAATGGCGGCAATGCCATTGATGCTGCTGTTACCGCGGCGTTTTCTCTGGCTGTCACCCAGCCCAGATCGGGCAATATCGGCGGAGGCGGATTTATGCTGATTTCCTCTGAGCAAAACGATGAGGTTGTGGCCATTGATTATCGGGAGAAGGCCCCGATCAAGGCAACCGTCGACATGTTCCTCGACAAGGAGGGCAATGCCGACAGTCAGCTCTCAAGATATTCCCACCTGGCGGCCGGTGTGCCGGGAACAGTTGCTGGTCTGGCTTTAGCCCTGGAAAAATATGGCACCATCAGTCTGAAGGAGGCGATGGCACCGGCAATTAAGCTGGCCGAAGAAGGGTTCGTTGTCACACCGCGGTTTAGTGACGGCCTGAAGCAAAAGGAAAAGATGCTGGCAAAGTGGACATCTTCTGCCAAAATTTTCTATAAGCCGGATGGTAGCTTCTATGAACCGGGGGAACTCTTTGTGCAGAAGGATCTTGCTGCAACACTGAGGCGCATTTCCGAAAAGGGCGCAAAAGAGTTCTATGAAGGTCAAACCGCTGAACTCCTGGTGGCGGAAATGGCCAAGCACGGCGGCCTCATCACCATGGAGGATATGAAGAACTACTCTCCGACCATGAGGGAGCCGGTGCATGGCACTTATCGTGGGCATGACATTTACTCCATGTCCTCACCCAGTTCGGGCGGAGTGCATGTGGTACAGATCCTGAATATCCTGGAAGGCTATCCCGTTTCGGAATATGGTCATAACTCTGCCCAGACAATTCACTTGATGGCCGAGGCGATGAAACGGGCCTATGCTGATCGTTCCTTTTATCTGGGCGATGAGGATTTCGTCAAGGTGCCGCTGAAAGGCCTTATTTCTAAAGATTATGCGGCTAAAATTCGTGAGGGTATCGATGCGAAGAAGGCGACACCAAGCAGTACAATTGTGCCGGGTAAGCCGGAACCCTACGAGAGTAATGAGACAACGCATTTCTCCATAATCGATAAATTCGGCAACGCCGTTTCGAACACCTATACCATCAATTTCAGCTATGGTTCCGGTATTGTTGTTGAAGGAGCAGGCTTTCTGCTCAACAACGAGATGGATGATTTCTCAGCGAAACCAGGTGTGCCGAATGCATATGGCCTGATCGGCGGTGAAGCCAACAAGATTGAGCCAAACAAGCGGATGCTGAGCTCAATGTCGCCGACCATCGTCAAAAATCAGGGCAAGAACTTTCTGGTTACCGGTAGTCCAGGCGGCTCCAGGATTATTACCACTACCCTCCAGGTGATTATGAATGTTATTGATCACGGCCTTAACATCCAAAGTGCAGTGGCGGCCCCGCGCATTCATCACCAGTGGCTGCCCGATGAGCTGCGGATAGAGGAAGGGCTTAGTGGGGATACCATTAAAATCCTGCAGGAGAAGGGACATCAGGTAAAACAGAAAACCTCAATGGGCGCCATCCAGTCTATTATGGTCAAGGATGGCATAATGTATGGCGGTGCCGATCCGCGCAGGTCCACGGCTCTGGCTGCCGGACTCTGATCGGCTGAGGAAGATGAACCGGTATTTTTAATGACCCTGACAAATAAAAAAACCCCACATGAGCGCTCGGCTCATGTGGGGTTTTGACTTACCAGCCTGTTGGCTTAAGGCCTGTTGTGGTATCTAGAAATGGTATACGCCCATTGCACCTACAAAGAGCTGGTTGTCATCGCCTTCATCATCAACAAGCGGACTATCCGAGGCATCACCAACAAGTTTTTTATAGCCGAGATTTCCCATGATAGACCAGCTGTCATTGAGGTCGTAGGTGGTAACCATTTTTATACCAACATCTTTAAACTCCCCGCTGTCAGAGCTGTAGTCGGGAAGGGTGCTGGAGCCACGGTTATTTGCATCAACCTGGAAATATTCCTCCATGTAGTTACCATCGGCATATGTTGTGTAGACATTAAAGGTCATTTTCAGATCTTCGGATATCTTTGCCTGGTAGGCACCGCCAAGGGTAACCAGATATCCATCATATTTTCCTGAGACATCTGCCGCAAAATCCAGGTTTAAGGCCCAGGGGCCAAACTTTCCTGTAACGAAAAGGCCGGCTTCGAAAGCGCCATCGACCTTTTTCATTTTGTCAACCTGATTGTTGTCTACGTCATCACGCTCAGGACGATATTGGACAAGGGGACCAAACTGGATTTTTTCACTGAGAAGGTTCCACCTAAGCTGAGTCCCTTGTAACAATAAATACTTTCCCTCACCATAGTTGTATCGGCCATAGAGCATCGGGATACCTTGATAATCACTGGAACGTTCATAATCCGGAGCCATACCGACACCAAGCCCGAGTGATGTGTCAGCAATTGCTGGCTGGCAGGTAAAGAGGCCTCCGACCAGGGCCATTGTCAAAATTGTGCTAGTTTTTTTCATATCTCTCTCCTTGTTGATCGAGTGTATACGATAATTAGTATCTGTCCTGAAACTAAGCCTTTTGTTCGAGACAAAACATATGAGATTTTTTAATATAAATTGGTAAACACTATTTTATTACCCTGATCAGCCTGTCTTGACAATGTTTTTTGTTGACAATGCCAACGATATTGGGATTATCCATCCAGCTCAGTAGTTTCCGTCCGAAAGCTGTTCTTTCGGAGTCTACGCTACCTGTTCAATCTCATTGTTGTACTAAAGAAATTTATCCTATGAATGTCAGTTATATGCACTCCAAGGGCACTCGAAGTCTGCGCTTATCTCCTGGGGGACGCCTTGGGTGAAATCTTGACTATGCCCCTCTCGTAAAGTTTTCTTAAAGCTCCTTGTTTACTTTGATGACTAATTTTCCGAAATTTTGACCTTCTAAGAGGCCGATAAAGGCTTTGGGCGTACTCTCTAAGCCTTCAACCAACTGCTCGCGATATTTGATTTGGCCGGCGTTGAGCCAGTCCGACATATCCTGTGCAAACGTTTCGTAGCGCTGGTCATAATAATCAAAGATAATAAATCCCTGAATCTTGATGCGCTTGACTAAAACATTGCCCATAAGAAGAGAAAGGCGATCGGGGCCGTCAGGAAGTTTTGTGGCATTGTACTGGGAAATAAGTCCACAGACAGGGATCCTGGCTCCTATATTGAGGCGCGGCAGGACTGCATCAAATACTTTGCCGCCAACGCTCTCAAAATAGATGTCGATACCGTTCGGGCAAACCTCTTTCAATTGCTCTCGAAAATCGGCTGCTTTGTGATCCAGGCATACATCAAAACCAAGAACATCTCTGGCGTAGGTGCATTTCTCGCTGCCACCTGCAACACCGATGACCCGACAACCTTTGAGCTTACCGATCTGTCCAACAGTAGCTCCAACCGGGCCGGTGGCAGCAGCGACCACTAAGGTCTCTCCTTCTTTTGGTTGACCTATATCGAGTAATCCAACATAGGCGGTAAAGCCAGGCATGCCCTTTATGCCTAATGCATAGGATGGGTTTTCAGGTTTATTGCCTAGTCGGGTGAGATCAGCACCATCTGAAAGTGCATAGTCCTGCCAGCCACTGGAGGCAAGAACCCATTCTCCCTCCTGGTAATCTGGATGGCGGGATGATTCAACTTGGCAAACCGTTGCTCCGACCATAACCTCATTCACCTCAACGGGGTCTGCATAGGATGGCAGATCGCTCATCCGTCCACGCATATAAGGGTCGAGTGAGAGATAGATACTGCGTAAAAGGATTTCACCTTCTTTGGGGACAGGTTTTGGTGATTGCTCTAAGCGGAAGTTTTCTTTAGTCGGTGCGCCATCTGGGCGCGACGCAAGCACAATACGACGATTTGTTTCTGTAATTTGATTCATGGTTATTACCCTCCTGTTACATAGTGGACCAGTCGTTGCGGCAAGGTTTAAAAGTTCATCTTGATTTATGAGCCCGTTGATTTACGGCCTTTCGGAGTCTTCGCTTATCTATTTAACCACCTCCAAATTGAGACTTTTACGAGTTTATCAGCTTCAGAATAAGAAGTATTAGACCGATCGTCTAGTAAGCGGTGTTAAAATGTTCTAACCCCGGGAAACGGGAAAATAAGTGGGGATTCTTTTCAATGCCGCTCGACGGTACTCTTTTTAGTACCCCCTTGAGGGGTGTTCTTTTCAATGCCGCTCGATGGTACTCAGTTCAGTACCCTCCTGAGGGGCGTTCTGCTCAATACCCCTCAGGGGTCGCACTATTCGTCTGAGAAGATTTCTTCTTTGTCGTTAGACTAACCTACTGCAGGGCGCCACTCTGGTCAATTGCCGAAGAAATCATTGCCCTGCCCACTTGTAATGGGTACGATGAGTGACCTATTACTCAGGAAAACCTTGGACAGGCCGATTCTGGTATTCAGGATGGCTCAAACATCACTACTCTATTTTGCTCAAAACGATATGAACTATTGTTCCCATT
>WTAT01000238.1 GCA_013139415.1 Desulforhopalus sp. | reverse complement strand
CAACAGCAGTTTGTCATAGGGGATCTCTCTTCCATCAGACAAGGTTACTTTTTTCTTCTCACCATCGGCATGGGTCGCCCTTGCTATGATGAGATTAATGCCGGCATCCGCAAACATCTGGTCGGGGTTTGTAATCGAGTCAACGGTGGCCACACCTGCCACCACGTGAGGTAGAGCTCACCGCACAATAAAACGTTCTTCTTCCCGAATAACGGTGACGTCCACTTCCGGCATCAATCTCTTTGCCAGCATTGCCGCGGGACCTCCTACCCCTCCCATCCCTATTATTACTAAGTGGTCTCCCTTCTTCATAATTGGTCCCTCCTTTAATAGGGCAGCTTCACTAAAGTCCCCACAGTGTTCTCCTCGGTTGGATCCACCTGCCCACAAGAGTTTCGCAATCTATCTCTTCCTAATAACATTTATCGCACAAGTGCTTTTTGCTGAACGACAAGCCTTTCCCATGGTTCCTTCTCATTGTCTAACGAGCTGTGGCAATCACTGCCAAGCGTTCTTACTCATTGCTTATAGTTCGGCATTTCGCTCACTGGGATGAACTCATCATAATTCTGCCCTAACCACTTTTGCAGCACTTCATCTAGGACCTTATCCAGACCTGCGGGACAGTCTTTAGTCCAGCGGGCGATGTATCTCATTGTTTCATATTCTTCCATCGAAGGTTCTCTGAATGCGATGAAGTAGGCTACCGGAAGTAAGCCAGTATCAAAGACTTTGGTCAGATCATCCCTGAGACTTTTGACGAACGTAGCCACAGCTCTTTCAGTTGCGAGTTGCGCTTCCGTCATCTATCCAAGTACCTCCTACGATGTTTGTAACACTCGGATCTCCTTAGCCATCTGGTGATATGCCAATCACTTCCCACCGCTGCAACCTCCTTCCGCAGCCGGGCCTCGGCGCAGATAAAGTCTGAAATAGTCAGGCTGCTTTTCTACCCCGATTAACTGATTATCGGTTCGCTCTAAAATGAGCGGAAGATCCTCTAAGGCTAGAGGATCTGTGCCAAGCACCTTGAGGACCTGCCCTGACTCCAAGGTCCTAAGCATGCTCATTGCCTTCAGGCAGAACCATGTGCAACTCCACCCACGCGCATCAAGTACTCGGTCGGCCTTCATCTTCTTCCCCTCAGAGGGAATGGACGAGCAAGCAGTTTGCTGAAGTCATTTTTCTTCAGCCTTGGAGCCTTGGAACATCCACTCATGAATGGCGACCTGGAGAGCTTCTGCGGCAAGGTAGGCGCAGTGGTGTTCCTCTTCTGGCAAGCCCTTCAGTACCCCGAGGATGGTGTCACCCCCAATGAGGCCGGCCTCATCAAACTCCTTGCCAGTGGCCAACTCGGCGGCCACTGAACCACAGGCAACGCTGGAACCGCACCCGTCTGTAAAGAAGCTGGCCTCTTGTATCTTCTCATCTCTTATGCGGAGATATATCTCCATTGTATCCCCACAGGTGCCGGTGACCCGCCCGACACTCGAGGCATCAGTCATCCTCCCCATGAATCTCGGCTTTTGCCACCTTGAAAAGACCTCCTCCCCATAGGTCTCTTTCGACTCTTCAAAAATCTGCTCCTGTAACTTGTCAACAAAATCATCCGGGAACTTTTTCATCTTCGATACCCACCTCTTTCAGGACATCTCCCAAGCGATTCCCCTTACTAATTACAATGTTCACATCAGCATCCGACAAAACGTACCCAGGCCCCTTTCCTGCAAGGCTCTTGGAATTAATTACGGTGTCAACGTCTTGCTGCAGAAGCCACTTGCTGACCTTGAGCCCCTTTCCCTTCTCTTCATCCTTAAAGGGGTTGGTAAGGATCCTCTCCTCTATTATTGATCGATCCCTCTCACGCATCTGCACAATATAGTAATAGGGTGCTTCACCGAAGTGCTCTGAAAGCGACATCTTGTCTTCTTGTAAGGGGATGGCACAGACCCGAGTTTCCTTTTTTTCCGGTTCATAATGAATCAGGACTCGATCCACATTGGGAACGCTCTTGCTGATCTCAGCTTCGATTTGTTGACTGACATGGTGGGCTCTTTCCAGTTCCCTGACCCTGAGACCGATATCGGCTTCGATAAACTTGAAGCGTCCGGAATTCCTTCCTCGAAGGGAATGAATGGAGGTTACCTGCGGGTGGGACAAAATAGCGGTTTTCACCTTGTCCATGCTCTCAAAATCAAGGGAAGCATCTAGAAGAACCCGAATGGCATCGAGAAAGATGGTGAAACCAGCCCTGAAAACGAGCACCACCACCACCAAAGCTGCCACCTTGTCCAGGGGCCAGTGAAATAGGCCACCCACCAGACCACACAAAATAACAGCAGATGAAAACATGTCAGTACGAATGTGTTGGGCATCGGCGATCAGGCTCGGCGAGCCGATCCTTTCACCTTCTCTTAGCTCATAGCGAGAAAAGAAAAAGGTAATGGCCATTGTCACTAGAGCTCCGGCCATGGCATCGGGCAGGAACTCAGGCTTTAGCGATTCCTCTTTGAACAATACGGTTTGGACGATTTCGTAGCCGGCAAAGAAGATAAATATAGAGGACAGGAGGCAGACCAGGTTCTCCACCTTGTAAAGACCATAGGGAAACCTGGTGGATTTTCTCTTGGAGATCTTGATGCCGGCAAGCACGGTAGCAGAGGAGATCACATCAGAAAGAGAATGGATCGCATCGGCAACAAGGGCTACCGAGCCTGAAAGATAGGCCAAAATTACCTTGATGAGAACAAGAGAACTATTGATCCCGACTGAGAACAACCCGATTTTTTCACTTTGATCATTAGCCATGAAGAAAACTCGTCTGCCTTACCCCCGTCTGCAGGAGCCCTCT
>WTAT01000619.1 GCA_013139415.1 Desulforhopalus sp. | reverse complement strand
GGATTCTTTAGTGCGGCCAATATCAACGACCTATACAAACACCATATGAAGTTTCTGATCGCTGCCAAATTGTCTTTGAAACTGGTGAAAACCCATCTCGATAGTGTCCGAGACAAGATGCACGATTGGCGTTATTACAATCAGGATTACCAGATCTATACATATTCTCTTCCAATAGACTGGAACTACAGTCAGGATCGCCCCTACAAAGGGGATACTCTCAACTCTAAACGTCGGATGTACCTACACCTTTACTTCTCTCCGGAACGAGCCCTGGAAGATGAGATCACCTTCAATAAACGAATGGCGGAGCTGCAAAGTGAACTGGAAAGTGGCCAGCGTCAACCTGATCACGAAAAACAATACGCAAAATATTTTGAAATCAAATCCACACCCGTTCGAGGTACGAAGGTTGTTGCCAAGCCCGGTGTCATGGAAGAATCCAAACGTAATTACGGCTATTTCGTCCTTTTAAGCAACGATATAAAAGATGCAACAAAGGCTCTGGAGACCTATCGAAACAGGGATCTCGTGGAAAAAGCGTTCAATAATCTCAAAGAACGCTTGAGCCTGCGTCGCGTAGCCGTGTCATCAGAAAAAAGTCTAGACGGAAAACTATTTGTCCAGTTCATAGCTCTGATTTTTCTATCCTATATCACCAAGCAAATGCAGGAACATAATATGTTTAAGAAGTATACGATGCATAAAGTCATGGATGAACTTGATATCATCGAATGTTTTGAAGTTCCAGGTCAACGCCTACAAGTCGGCGAAATTACCAGGCGTCAGAAGGAGCTATACTCTCAACTGGGTATCACACCTCCAACCTCGTTACAATAGTGCGGGAATTCAGGATTTAAGGGTGGTTTGAAACACCCCTAAAACAATCCCTGCAGGCTTTGAAGCCTATCAAACCAACGTTTTGCCAGGGAGGGGAGGGCATAGGAAGTGTCTGGCGGGCCTTAATCTGGCTGAGGGGTGGCTGACAGCCTATGGTTCACGGAGTGCGGGCCACCATACAAAAGGAATGCTTTTTACTTTAGTCGTTTGACATTCATGATTTCTATATTATAATATATATCATACACACCGATGAAAAGCCATGCCTGTCGAGAGGCGGGGTCGGTCACCACAATAATTAGAAGCATTCTAAAGGAGAATTATCAGCTCTTTAGTTATAATAATTGGCAAGGAGGAAAAAGATATGATTATAAAACTGGCAACCATAATGGCTTTAGTTATTGCTTTATGCTTAGACCTTTTTGTCCAAGATAGCTACTGCACTGGATACCCACTCCTATCTGTAGAAGTCAATGCCCCCGCATCGGGTACTGTAAAAAACTATGACTATTGCGATTATCCAGAATGGGGGAGTGATTGTAAAGCTTATGCTGGACAAACATCTGCTTCTGGCGCAGCTTATGGCAAAGTTGAACTGAATGAAACTGGCTTGATAATGGGAGCCAGCACATATAGCACATACAGCATAGTTGGAAATCCTTTTTCAAACGCAAATTCACGCAACAACGTAACTGACAAGTTCACCCTTAACACGAAAAGTGGTCCATCGGAAGCTGTATTCAACGCAATTTTAAATTACACTTTTGATGGAGAGCTTTTTTTGCCGCAAATTGCAAGTGAAATTTCATCGGCTTACATCACAATGACCTTTAGTGCTTACCAACTGTCGGGAGCTGCTGAGAACATAGATTTAAGTTTTGGAGCCCAAGATAGGTATGGTGAATTTACCATTCATTATGATACGCTTCTACCCATGGCATCCCAAAGCTGGACGACAATTTCTGATCCCGATGACCCATTATATGGTCTATATGGCCGCCTATACAGATGGGAAGAAGTACCCATAGGCGTCCCCCTGGAAGGGTTTAAAGCGGACGAGATAATTAATGTGAGAATAGATTTAAGTTCGCAAACAACAGGATATGGCTATGGCAATTTTTTCAATACTTTTGCAACTGACACTAATTCCCCCTTCGCTATTACAAGTGGACCGGAGGGATCGTCATATAACCTCACGACACTCTCTTCCAACAACGGTTTCGATGTTAGTTTATTTGGTCCTCTCGAATTGAACAGCACCCCTTTGGTTGCTCCAATCCCCATACCCTCTACCATACTCCTCATGGGTTCCGGTTTACTAGGACTCCTTGGCGTAAAACTCAGGAAAAAAAGTTAACCGTCATTGCAATAACTTATATAACAAAGGCAGGGTCTCACGACTCTGCCTTTGTTTATTGCCATTCTCTGGCAACCTCCTGAAAGGCTGTTTTTTACTTACCACTAACTAAACGCAACCAGTCAAGCCAGTTTTCAATGCCGGCGCCGGTTTTACAGGAGACCGGAATGATTTTGATATCGGGGTTGAGATTTAAAACCCGCTCACGCATTTTTTCGAGGTTAAAATCGGAGAATTCCAGATAATCGATTTTATTAACAATAAGAACATCACAAATTGAGAACATCAGGGGATATTTAAGCGGTTTATCGTCTCCTTCGGGAACACTTAAAATCATCACATTTTTATGAGCGCCGGTATCAAATTCGGCGGGACAGACGAGATTGCCAACATTCTCAAGGATAACCAGATCGAGATCTTTGACCGCGAGTACTTCC
>WTAT01000066.1 GCA_013139415.1 Desulforhopalus sp. | reverse complement strand
ACGGGTCAGGATCAGTGGCCCGGACTGTTGTTGCTGCCAGGAATAACAGGGTGCAACCAAGACAAAGCAAAATAGGATTGGTACGGCGGTACATGATTTTCTCCGTGAATATAATATTTAGAAACGTGCTCTCTTTGGTTCGGAAACGACGGGGTGCACCGTGGTGCACCCCGCCAATTCTGGTTTCGTGTTTTTTAGTGCAAACTACTGACTAGCCGGCCTCGCGTACTGAATCTTGTCCATAATCTTGCCGAGGCTCAGACTGGAACCACGCGCCGGTGGAAACTCTTTCAGCGATTCCAACTTCTTCGCAACGACCTCCTGTGCCGGTACCATGATGTACATCCGGTCAGCCCACCACTTGAAATACAAGCTGGACTCATATACGAATTTCTCATACGGGTCTCTGCGCAGGTTCACGATCAGCGGCCAGCTTGGCGTTTTGTGCCATGCCGTGGGCAGGTTGCCCCACATCTCTGTAAATATAATCTTCCAGTCACCGACGCGAATCGCGTTCAGGTCGCCGTCGCCGCTGAAGTAAAAGATTTCCTTGCGCTTGCCTGGACCATTACCGGTCAGCAGATCCATCTGGTTAAATCCATCGAGGTGTGCCTTGAAAGTCTTGCCATCGGCTTCTACCCCGCCTTTTATGAGCTTTGCCTGGATATCGGTGTCTTTACCACCATTAGCCGCCGCCAACAGGGTCGGCATCCAGTCTTCGGCTGAAAATATATCGTTGATGATGGTGCCAGGCTTGATTTTTCCAGGCCAGCGCACCAGTTGCGGTATGCGGAATCCCCCTTCATTGGTCAGGCCTTTTTCGCCTCTCCATGGATGATTACCGCCCTGCGGCCAGGTAAAAATTTCGGCGCCGTTGTCAGTAGAGAAGATGACGATGGTGTTGTCGGCAATTTTTAAATTGTCGAGCTTATCGAGTAAGGCACCGGTCACGTCATCCAGTTCGGTCATACCATCCGCGAATATCCCGTGGCCGGTCTTGTTTTTGTATTTTTCATTCAGGTGTATCCAGACATGGTTACGCGTAGATACATGCCAAAGGAAGAAGGGTTTATCCGATTTGACTGCCCGCTCCATGAAGTCGAGAGATCGATTAAGCAGGTCTTCCTCGATGTCCTCCATGCGTTTTGCGGTCAGCGGTCCGGTATCTTTACACTTTTGTTTGCCGACTACACCCCAGCGAGGCTCGTCGGTTTTGTCAAAAGTGTCAGTCGCCACACAGTCAAGAACGCCGCGAGGGCCGTATTTCTTGCGGAATTCTGGATTTTTCGGGTAGTCAGCGTTTTCCGGCTCCTCTTCCGCATTCAGGTGGTACAGGTTGCCGTAGAACTCATCGAAACCGTGCACAGTAGGCAGATACTCGTTGCGATCACCCAGGTGGTTCTTGCCAAATTGGCCAGTCATATAGCCGTAGGGTTTCAACAGCTCGGCAATTCCCGGATCCTGCTTACGCACGCCGTGCTTGGCGCCGGGCATGCCGATGGTCAGCAGGCCGGTACGGAAGGGATTCTGCCCCAGCATGAACGCCGCTCGACCTGCAGTGCACGATTGCTGGCCGTAGTGGTCTGTGAACAAGGCGCCTTCTTTGGCGATGCGGTCAATATTCGGCGTGCTGCCGCCCATCAAACCACGGTGATAGGCGCTGATGTTGTCCTGCCCAATATCATCGCCCCAGATGACAATGATGTTGGGTTTTTTTTCCGATGCGCAGGCAGCACCGCTGGCCAATAAAAGTCCCAGCAGTGCTGCTGCACATATGGATTTAGCCTTAGTCTTCATCTGTTATGCCTCCATTTGATCTTGGCCTTCATTGGCCCCTGATTGTTGCTTGGTTTTTCCAACCCCAGGAATCTCGTACTGACATTTAACAGGAATCATAGTCGGGAAAAGACACCATTTACCAAGAACCGTCTCAAACGACCGTGATTACATTCCATCCACAATAGCCTTCTTTTTTGTTTTATACTCAGCCGGCGTGATGTAGCCTCCGGCAGCAAGCTTGTCTAATTGTTTAATTCTTGACTCGGCCGTTGGCTTGGCCGCAGGAGCCGGGGCCGCCTGTTGGGCGGAACGCTGTTGACTATATGCCTGTGATTCTTCTGCTTCTGTTCGCCGTTCGCTACGACTCACGGCACCAGTTATTACATGACCGGCCACCATTCCGCCAAGAAAAGCAGCACCTTTACCAGCCTGCGCCTCAGTCTTGAAGCCTGGCAGGATGGTAAAACAAACGGTAATTGCAACTAGAACAACCACAACCTTGTTCATGTTGACAACTCTGTTTTTACTTATGGTGTTCATATCTTTTATCTCCTTGCCCGGATGAACCGGAAAATGTTTTGCAAAAATGCCAACCCCATTAAGGACATCTTACAGCCGACGCTCTCTTGATCTCTTTTCCAATCACTCCATACGCCTCAAAACTTTTTTCCTGGAGATTGAAGATAAGCATTCGGCCCTTAAAATAGCTGTAGATGCCATCAAAGTGTGCTAAAGCCTTGTTCAGGTCATGAAAGGAGGCCGGTGAGGAGACCATGTGAAGCTCTAGGTTATCTTCTTTGAGCACCCAGAACCCGACAATTTCAGTTGTGCCGTTTCGATTACCTACAAAGGTGCTATTTTTGTTAAATTCAATAAACTCGGATGTCGGCGAACTACAGTCCTCGGCATCTATCACCCAGCGACCGGAAAGGTAGTCCACAGACAGGTCTGTGGCATGTGCCCCTGACACTAAAAACACACAGAGCACCATTAAAATGGTTGCATAATTGAATGCTCGCATCATACTCTTCTCCTTGGTATTAAGATTTGAATTTGCAGTGATTTATTGCACTAACATTTTCGTATCAGGACAGTTATTACATTACTGCGGCTCTCCGTACTGCTCTACGCCTGGTACGCCGCCGAACACCGGCCACCGATCCAGGACTCAGTGGTCTGCCGACAGGATCGATAAACAAAGAAACCGGGCCCGATGGAATTGGCTTATTCACTTCCAGCACAGCAATATCATAGACGAGATCATTACCGACCAGTTTCGGGTTTTTAAGCTCAACCACCACATCTACGATCTCATCTTTACCAAAAACAGATAAGGTTGCGTTGGGGGGATCGGCATGAAAGCTCTCTTTGTCCTTACCCTGCAACCAATCTTCTACAAACTCATCTGTGTGCATATGGCCGGCGAGACGATTAGGCCTGTCGCTAAAAAATATGGTTGTTGGACTGATGCCAACCAGAATAAGTTTACTATCTTTCATGACAACGTCTGCTGCATTCTGGACAAACAGCAATTGAACGTCAGTAACGTCCTGGCGCTCTTCGGTTGACGCAGCAGCAAGAGATGCATAAAACGACTCGCCTAGTACAGCAGCGCCCGCAATTGCAGCACTCGTCTTCAAAAAACTTCTTCTACTGGTCTCTTGATTACATACTTTTGTTTCATTACTATTTTTTTCAGTCATAATATCGCTCTCATTTGTTTAGATAGGATCAAACTTGAGGTAACCTGGTCTCACCTGGTGAAGGCAGCTTGACCAACGGCGTGGAGGCCGATATTTATTTCGCAGCCTCCGCGTCTATCCGGGCAGCAACAGCAGCCAGAATTGCCTTTTCTGCTTCCAAAGCCGAGTACAAGGCCACATCGACAATGGCTTCTGCATATTTTTCAGCGCGCTCTGCACGTTTTTCGAGTTTTTTAGTGTCGCGCTTTTCTTTCCACTCAGCAACACTGGCTTTAGTTTCGCCCACCTTCTCTTTGACGAGTGCCTCTATGCCTGCCTTGGCTGCTTCCCCTGCTTGTTTTTTTCTTCCAGGGCTCCCTTCACAATATCCAGTTTACCTTTGATAATATCTTCAGCCTCTTTGGGAGCAGCATCCAGGTGAGCTTTCATCGTCTACAGTTGTTCAAGTCCTGCATCTTAACTTTGTATGTAATTTCTTTCCCAATGCATCAATATTAGTCGTCATACTTTATTTCCTTTTAAAAAGTTTTTGCGGTTTGATTATTCCTGATTCAACAGTTTTCATGTCAGCAGAATAATTTAAATTAATACATGACAGCTCCTCAAGAGACGGCTATCACATTGATATCCTCAGTCCCTCTACACCGATGGCAAGAGCAATACCTTCAGTGCTCGCCTTCAGGTGCAGGGTTACACCCTTGCTGTTTTTCAACCAGAAACCACCCACACCCTTACCCACGGTGATACCAGCTTCTGCTGCGAAATAGATTCCAGCAAAATCCTTGATATCACTTAGCTTGTAAACATCACCGGTAAGCGAAATCTTGTGTAAACCTATACCGCCCAGTTTCAATCCTTTGATTTTGAATTTGTAACTTTCTCCCTGAAAATCCAGGTATCCTCCTCCAAAGGTTCCACCAACGATTAGCATCATCTGGGTTTCGTCGATAGTAAGTGTTCCGGAGGCATTTGCATCGTGGGAAGCTGCAGAATTCTTGGAATCAGAGGAGCTAAAACAACCACTGAGCCCAAACAACAAAAATGTGATTACAACGAGTAATGTTGCAAGGTTAAGTAATTTTTTCACGACCTCTCCTTTATAGTTAATTAACGCCTGTCGCCGAAAGAACTCCGGCAGGATACAACTACATGCGCCTATATAGCTAAAATGTAATGTTTTTTCTCCAGAGACTTT
>WTAT01000319.1 GCA_013139415.1 Desulforhopalus sp. | reverse complement strand
CAGCGAAAGAAACTCCTGGGAACACCACATCAGCCATTTCAGCAGTTGCAGTCAGGAAGATATCCTGTACCACCAGCAGTTCCACCTTTTCCATAGCCTTCTTCACATGGGTGACATCGGGATCGCTGACCACAGGATTCTCACCCATCACATAGAGCGCCTTGACCGTGTCGTTTTCGATACCCTCCAGCATATAGGGAATAGTCAGGCCGACCTCTGTGGAGAGTGAATCTACGCCCCAGGCCTTGGCAAACTTCTCAGCGGCAGCTTCTGAGGTGACAGGTTGATAGGCAGTAAAAACATTGGGTAGGCCACCCATATCACAGGCTCCCTGGACGTTGTTCTGGCCACGCAGGGGGTTAAGGCCGGAACTTTCCTTGCCCAAGTTTCCTGTCATCATTGTCAGGTTTGCAAGTGACTTCACATTGTCAACGCCAGTTGTATGCTGGGTGATTCCCATGCAGTAGACAATGGAAGCTTTATCAACAGTTGCGTAAGCTTTAGCGATATTGCGGATATCATCTGCAGCAACCCCGCAAATCTCAGAGGCTTTTTCCGGCGTAAACTGCTCAACAACCTTAACAAAGGTTTCGTAGTCTTCCGTATGCTCGTCGATAAAGGACTGATCTTGCCAGCCGTTCTCAAGAATCACATTCATAATGCCGTTCAACAGTGCGACATCGGTTCCCATTTTCTGAGTGACGTGGATATCGGCAATCTCCGTGATATGTATCTTGCGGGGATCGGCAACGATAATCGTCGCCCCGTTCTTCTTCGCTTTAAAGATGCGGGTAGCAATCAGCGGATGGGAAACGGAGGTGTTGGATCCGATAATAAAGATGCACTCAGAATTTTCAAACTCAGCGATGGAGTTGGTCATCGCTCCACTTCCAAAAGATGCGGCAAGACCTGCCACAGTGGAAGAGTGTCAGAGTCTTGCGCAGTGGTCGACGTTGTTCGTCCCAATGCCCGCACGGGCAAATTTCTGCAGAAGATAGTTCTCCTCGTTGGTCACCCTGGCTGAGGTAAGAAAACCGATGGAATCGGCCCCGTTCTTCTCCTTTATCTCTTTGAGCTTTGAGGCGGTGAACTCAAGGGCCTCATCCCAGGTTGCTTCTTCGAGCTTACCGTCCTTGCGAATCAGCGGAGTCGTCAACCTGCCATCGTTTCTGATAAACTCATGCAAATTCCAGCCTTTGATGCACAGTTTACCTTCATTGACCGGGCTGGTTTTGCAAGGAATTGTGCCGATGGGCTCGCCATCGAGCACTTCCAGAAAAATGTTGCACCCACAGCCACAGTAGGTGCACGTTGTCAATACTGTCCTGTAATCCATAGTAACTCCCTTACCCTTCCTTACCTTCAACAGGCTCTAACATATTCAAAGGTGATCTCACTCCAGGACGCAGACCGGTCTGAAAGTCGAACTGATCTTTCATTATGGAGTTGACTTTCTTATATAGCGTCCGCAGCGGAATATTGGATGGACAAGCCTCTTCACACAAGCCGCAGTCAATACACCGACCCACCATATGCATGGCCCTGGTATGGTGAAAAACGGGAATTTCTGGAGGTATTTCACCGCGCTTGACCAGCTCGTCGCATTTGAGGCTGCAATCATTGCAGAAACACATCGGACAAATGTTACTGCAACCATAACACTTAATGCATTTAACAAACTCATCCATCCAGTAGCTGAATTTATCAGAGAGGACCAGGGCATCAACCTCGGCAACCGAGGAATCGTCACAGCCTTCTGCTTTATCTCCAGCGACCATATTCTCTGGATAAGGCTGGCTACACTCACAGCTGTCTGCCAGCTCCTGGGGACAACCAATGCCAACCGGAACGACTTTGTTTTTTTTCAACTGATTCCAGGTATACAGTGTATTAAGACCACGCTCATCACAGCCTCTTACCAATACACCAAACGTGTCATCAGGATATTCACCAGCTATGTTCATCAGATATTTATTCAATGGGTACCTGGCATCACCAGGTTTATCCACATCACCCAAAACCATATCTTCGAGATCATCACCCTTCTGATAGAAGTGCGGAGCAACATGGCCGTTCTGCATGGCCAGTCCAAGAAATCCCTTGATATCACCTGAGTCCAAAAGCTCTTTTACTTTTCCCTTTATCGCATCAATCATAGTTGCACCCTGCCTTAACAGGCTTACGGCCACCTGGAAAAATTGCCAATTCTTCCAACTTCCTCGTTACCCTAAAAACTTTATCCTCGGAATATCAATTATATGCCTGTGGTAAATTTTTTCGGGTGCCTCGAATTTGAACGAATTCTCTAATTTTTCAAGATACCCTTTTATGCCATTTCCTTCCTGTAATCGTTTTTCAACGGTGATGGACCAAGCTCACGCAATTCATCAATAAAAGTATTAAACTCGTGAACAAGCTCTGGAGCTTCAGCAGAGGAAACCCAACTGGCTTTTAGCCTCTCTGCCTCAATACCGCTAAACTTAAGCATTTCTTTAAGAACGGTCACACGCTTCTTGGTGGAATAATTACCATACAGGTAATTGCATTCACCGAGGTGTCAGGCACCCACAAAGACGCCGTCTACCCCCTTTTGAAAAGCGAGAAGAATATGATGAGGTGATACGGAACCACTACACATTACCCGGACAGTACGAATGTTTGCCGGATATTGTAAACGACTGACCCCAGCCAGGTCAGCAGCGGCGTATGCTCACCATGTGCACAAAAAGCAGACTATCTTGGGCTCAAAATTGTCGTTACTCATTCTTTCATCCTTGGTTTATGTTTAAAAGACTACCTGTTTAACTTCCCAAACATTTGTAACACTAACACCCCACAAGGGGGTACTCAGTTCAGTGCCCCCCTGAGGGGCATAAGTGCCTTGGTGGTAACTTTAAGTTCCTAACTTCATGACACTCTCCAGATTTCTTGTTTTTCATACCCCTCAGGTAAGCGATAGACTCCGAGGGAGTACTAAATAGAGTGAGAGATTTTCTGGAGTACTCAGTTTAGTGCCCCCTTGAGGGGTAAGGCACTAAGTAAAACAGCAAAGAGCCCTGTTCAAATGGCTCGTATTTGTGCCAGCAGCTGTTCCGGTTTGTACCCTTTCAGCAATGCACTGTGTGAAGGACACGTCGAAGCGCAGTTGCCGCAACCCTTACAGAGTATATCCTGTACTTCACACACACCTTTATCTCTGTTAAAGATGATTGCTTCATAGGGACACACATTCATACACCCCATACATCCGACACAGCTTTCATCATCAATCTCGGCAATAATGGCGCTTTTAATCAGTTTGTCTTTAAAGAGAATCGACGCAACCCTTGCAGCAACACCTATGCCCTGGGTACGCGCCTCAACAGATGTTACCGGGAACCGGCAACTACCGCAGACGAATATGCCGTCTGCTGCAAAGTCAAGTGGTCTGAGCTTGGCATGTGCTTCGAGAAAGAAGCCATTCTTGTCTGTCGGTACACGCATAAGTCCAGCAACTTTAGCCGAACTTTCTCGGGCCACAAGAGGCGTCGAAAGGACCACCAGATCGGGCTCCAACACTTTATCCTGTCCCATAACCGAGTGGTAAAAGCTCACCTTGCCGTCTTCTACCTGGGGAGGCTGATTCTGATCGTAGACTTCGAAGCCAATACCCATTCCCCTGGCATCCCAAAGCAGTTTTTCCTTCTCATCACCGTACATCTGCATGTCGCGATAGAGTATATGGATATCCGCAAAAGGATTATGTCTCTTGATCAACATAGCATTCTTTACTGCAGTGAGGCAACATATCCTGGAACAGTATTCGCGGGTCTCATCTCTTGCTCCCGCACATTGGATCATAACGATCTTCTGGGCATTGACTTCGCCACTCTTGAGTCGTTTCTCCAACTCCATCTGGGTGATGACATTTTTGCCGTTATAACCAAACAACCCTTCTTCAACCAGCGGTACGGCACCGACGGCGACAACAATACTGCCTACGGTTTCCTTAATTGTCTCTTCACCGCTCTTGATAGTGATGACGAAGTTACCAATGTAACCAGTAATTTCTTTGACCTCTGAGCCAACGTGGGTCGTGATGTTTTCGGCGTTCAGCACCTTATCGGCAATTTTGCCCACCTGCTCTTTTGCAGGAGTGCCGCTGTCGAGAACATGCAGGCTGTTCATTAGACCACCAAGCGTACCTGACTTCTCCACTAGAATTACTTCCAGGCCCATACCCGCAAGGGACTCGGACACGGAAAGCCCGGCTATTCCGCCACCAATGACCAGAGTCTTGCGCACGACAGAGGATTCAATTTCATCCTCAGGCTGCAGCGAAACAGATTTAGCCACACCCATCCGGACAAGATCCTTGGCCTTTGAGGTTGCTATATCCCACTGACCCATATGAACCCATGAGCACTGATCACGAATATTTACCATTTCAAAAAGATAAGGGTTCATTCCCGCCTGCTCACAGGAGCTTGCAAACAGCGGGTGATGCGTCCTTGGAGAACATGAAGCGACGACGACCCTGTTAAGATCATTCTTCTTGATGGCCTTCTGAATCTCAACGATACCGGACTCGGAACAGGTGTAGAGGTTCTCTTTGGTATATACCACCCCTGGAAGGGTCCCGGCGTATTCCGTTACAGACTTACAATCGAGATGTCCGGCGATGTTGGAACCACAATCACAGATAAAAACGCCAACCCTTAGCTGCTCGTTCTTTTTCTCGCTCTTTTTCTTCATTTCGCAAAAATCCTTTTAAGATACCTGGAGGAGTTTTTCGTGAGTCACAGTCTGTACTGCCCGAGCTGCTGCACTGCTGGCCTGGGCAACCGACTCGGGAATGTCCATAGGACTGTGGCCACAGCCACAGACAAAGATTCCTTCCCGGGTGGTATCGACCGGATTTTCCGGTGTAGTTTTGAAAAATCCAAACTGATTAATTTCAATATCCAGTATTTTACCAAGCTCTTCAACACCTTCGGATGGACCGCAAGCAGTGGCAAGGATCACCAGGTCGAACTCTTCGCGCACAACCTTCTGCTGCTGTGTATCTTCATATATGAGCACGGGATTATTACTCGGTCCGCCGATAATTTCTGCAACCCTGCTACGCTTATAGGAGATATTTGAGTTGTTTCCGCCACGAACCCGATACTCGTCAAAACCTTTCCCTACAGCACGTATATCCATACCATAGATGACTGATGTGGTATCGTTGTCATGCTCGTGGGCGATAATGGCCTCTTTGATGGAATGCATACAGCAGTAGCCTGAGCAGAACGGAAAAAAGCGCAAGTCCCGCGAACCAACACACTGGATAAAGGCAAGCTTTTTAGCAGTGGTAAAGGTTTCAGCTTTTTCCTTCAGGTTACTGACCTTGTCTGTGAGGGCTTTATAGTCTTCATATTTCGCCATCCAGTCCTTATGCTCTTCTGCGACTTCACCACCAGCATATTTAGCTGACACCGTTTCCGATTTTTCGCCACTTTTTTCCTCAAACCTGGTAAGTGCTCTGACGGATCTTTTCTCAATTTTTTCAAGACCTGCAATCTCTTGCTTCACAGCTATGTCAGAAGGTCTGTCGAGATGCCCATGGGTTGGTCCACTTGCGCTTAGAAAGCGTTCGAATTCCATGGCAGTAATAACATTTGGAATATCCCTGTATCTGTACTCTGGAATCTTAACGGGATCGAAAATGGTATAGCCATTGGCAGCAATAACTGCTCCCACCTCAAGCTCTACGACCTCATCCTTCTGTTCAAAATCAATGGCTCCAGCTTCACATTTTTTGGCGCAGACACCACATTTCTTGCCATTAAAAACACGGCAGTGATCGGCATCAATGGCATGTGTTGAAGGAATCCCCTGGGGAAACCAGCTATACACAGCCTTTCTGGTTGAATGCCCCTCATTATAGAGATCTATTACATCGGTGGGACACACCTCAGCACAGGCACCGCAACCGGTACATTTAGCAGCATCGACGTACCTGGCTTTCTTTCTTACCCTGGCTGTAAAACAGCCGGCACTTCCCGATACCTCTTCAACCTCGCTATATGCCAGTAACTCAATATTGGGATGTCGACCGACATCCAGCATCTTAGGCGAAAGTATTCAGATGGCGCAGTCATTCGTGGGGAAGGTCTTATCGAGCTGAGCCATTTTGCCACCGATACTCGGCAGCCGCTCAACCAGATGTACCTTGAAACCCATTTCGGCAAGATCCAGCGACGACTGGATTCCCGCTATTCCTCCACCAATAACAAGCATGTCCTTATTCACAATCTACCTCCCATCAGGGCAGTTAAAATAATGATGCTATCAGGCAGCATCTTCTATCTTCAAAGGACCTAGAGACTTAATCTGCTCTGTAAACTCTTGAGCCACCTCGGCAAACCTGGTTCCCTCCGCAGAGGAAATCCACTCAAGGCGAACTCGTTCCGGTTCAATCCCCAGCATAGTCACCAGTTCCTTCGCCGACCCGAACTCCTTTTCCGCTTTTACATTACCATCCAGGTAATGACAGTCACCGATGTGTCAGCCGGCGACAAGGACACCGTCAGCCCCATTCTCAAAACTTTTGAGGATAAAATTGGGGTTTATCCTTCCGGTGCACATCACACGAATGATGCGCATATTCGGGGGATACTGGAACCTGCTGACACCAGCCAGATCTGCTGCTGAATAGGCACACCAGTTACAGGCAAAAGTAATTATCTTTGGATTAAATTCCCCGGACATTCTATATCTTCCTTGTCTGTAGTTTCTCTTTAGGTTACCTAAAAAAATTGTTTTTCAAAGGCACCCTTTAGCAAGAATCTTCTAACCTTTTCGTTTACTCTACAAAGGCCTCCTCGACCATGGTCAGCACAACCTCATCATCGAAGTGATGTACCGAGACCGCTCCAGTGGGGCAAGCTACCGCACACATACCGCACCCTTTACACAAGGCCTCCTGAACTATGGCAGTAAGCATTTTTTCTTCGTTCTCACCGACAGCAATAGCGTTAAACGGACAAGCCTTCTCGCACTCTCCGCATGCCCGGCACATGAACTCCTGAACATAGGAAACCACGCCCTCGGCTGTAATCATTTCCTTTGAGAGCGTCACTGCAGCTCTTGAAGCAGCAGCAGCAGCCTGAGCAATGGACTCTTCGATAGGTTTCGGATAGTGTGCCATTCCGGCAAGAAAAATACCTGCTGTGGCGAACTCGACCGGCCTGAGCTTGGCATGGGCCTCATTGAAGAAATTGTCGCTATTGCATGAGAGCTTGAACATCTTGGCAAGAGGTTCATTGTCACGCGGAACAATTGCCGACGCCAGTACCATAAGGTCTGCATGGATATCGATATCCATTTGAACCACATGGTCTTTTACTCTTACCCACATGTCACCGTCTTCAGTCCTGACAACAGGCTTGCGCTCCTTGTCATAACGAACAAAGATCACTCCCTTCTCTCGTGCCTTTTTGTACAGCATTTCACGCCGGCCGTAGGTACGGATATCACGGTAGAGAATAAAAACGTTAGTCTCGGGGTTACGATCCTTAAAGCCGATGGCCGCCTTCACTGAGTGTGTACAACAGACCTTCGAACAATAGGGTCTCTCATCTTCGCGTGAACCAACACACTGAATAAAAACAACCGATTTCGCATCGGCTATTCGTTTATCGTTTTCCCCAATGGCCTTGTCCAGGCCAAGGTGGGTCATCACTCTGTCATCCTGGCCGTAAAGATATTCAGTTGGAACATATTCGATGGCACCAGTAGCCACAACAACCGCACCATGCCTAAGCACGCTGTCACTGCCGTTCTTGGTGACCGTGGTCTCAAAGTTCCCGATAAAACCGGTACTCGCTTTGATACTCGACTCGGCGTGCACATCTATAAGTTCATGGGCATCAACCTTTGCAACCATTTTCTCAAGATTGTCAGGAATAGAATCACCCTGCCAGGTGGCCAGCAAACTCCTGGCATTACCCCCGAGTTCCTTTTCCTGTTCCACCAGGTGAACACCGTATCCCTGATCGGCAAGTCCAAGAGCAGCCGTCATACCGGCAATCCCGCCGCCTATGACAAGCGCGCTGTGGTTGACGGAAATAGTTGGTTGATCAAGAGATTTAATGAGCCTGCTCCTGGCAACAGACATACGAACAAGGTCTTTTGCCTTCGCAGTGGCCTCTTCTTTCTCATTGGAGTGGACCCAGGAACACTGGTTCCTGATATTGGCCATCTCAAACAGATATTTATTGAGTCCTGCGTCCTGTAAGGTTTCCTGGAATAGCTCCTCATGGGTTCTTGGCGTACAGGCCGCAACGACTATACGGTTGAGCCCCTCTCTCTCGATGGTCTCCTTGATCTTATCCTGACTATCCTGACTACAGGTAAAGAGATTTTCTTCAACATAGGTGACACCGGGGAGCGTTTTTGCCATCTCAGCAACCTCGGGCACATTTACAATGGAACCGATATTTGTACCACAATTACAGACAAAGACACCAATCTTGACTTCTTCTTCGCTTACATTTTTTTGCTCCGGATAGCTCTTTTCTTTTGTCAAAGCCCCTCTCGCTTTGGCAAGATCTGCTTCCGCCCAGCATGCAGCGGCACTTGCCTCCATTACCGAGTAAGGAATATCTTTCGGTTCCTGGAAAGCACCGCAGACATAAACGCCATCCCGCGAGGTCTTTACCGGTGTAAAAGAAGAGGTTTTGGCAAAATTGTCTTCATTGAGCTCTATATCAAGAACTCCAGCCAGCTCAACAAGCTCCTTTGGCGTTTCCATACCAACAGAGAGGACCACAATATCGAAGCGTTCTTCCAAGTTGTTACCAGCCTCATCAACATAAAGCAGTTTTAGTTCCTTGGTTTCCCTGTCTTCAACAATGGAATGAATTCGGGTCCGGATAAACCTTACACCTTGTTCTTCTCTTGCCCGATCATAATAGCTTTCGAAGTCTTTGCCATAGGTCCGCATGTCCATAAAGAAAATTGCGGTATCAAGCTCGCTCTCGGCATGTTCCTTGGCGATAACCGCTTCCTTTATGGCATACATACAACAGACAGATGAACAGTACCCATTATCGCATCTGTTCATATCCCTCGAACCGATACATTGCAGCCAGGCCACCTTCTTCGGATCTTTTTTATCAGAAGGACGGACGAGGTGCCCCTGAGTTGGCCCCGTGGCACTGAGAAACCGCTCCATTTCCAGCGAGGTGATCACATTGTCATACTGTGAATACTGATAGGTGTCTAAATCTTTCGGGTCGAATGCTGAAAATCCAGGGGCCACGACAACTGAGCCAACGTTAACTTTGATTTTTTCCTCTTTCTGATCAAAGTCAATTGCATCGGCAGGACAAACTTTTTTACAGAAACCGCACTTTCCATTTTTCTGAAAATAGATGCAGTTTGCCTCATCTATGGCATATTTCAGCGGGACCGCCTGGGGATAGTCAACATAAATGGCCTTTCTTTTCTCAAGACCGGCATTAAAATCGTCTGTCACCTTTTTGGGACATTTTACAGCGCATTCCCCACAGGCAATACATTTATCCATATCGACATAGCGGGGATGCTGCAACAACTCGACTTCGAAGTTACCCGCTTCACCGTTTAGCGATTGTACTTCGCAGAGTGTTTTGAGCTCAATATTCAGGTGCCGGCCGACCTCGACCAGTTTCGGTGAGATTACTCACATCGCACAGTCGTTGGTCGGAAAGGTCTTGTCCAATTGGGCCATGACACCGCCTATTGAAGGAGACTTCTCTACCAGATAGACATAAAAACCGGAATCCGCCAGATCAAGGGCAGTCTGCATTCCGGCAATACCGGAACCGACCACCATAACTGATCCCTGAACGTTCGTAAGATTCTTTGAATTCATCAAATTTCTCCGATACTCAAAAATGATAATGGCTGTAGCAAAGACAAATGAAGAGACTAAAGATTCTCTGCCAGATAGGCATAGAGATCTTTCACCTCAACATCAATATCCGTATTTGATTTCGCACATGTCAGATGAATCTGACACTTTGGACAGGCAGTGAGAAGCGTCTGGGCTCCTGCCTCTTTGGCCTCCTGAAGTCTTTGTATCTGCATGGTCTTGGAGCATGATGAACACTCCATCCATGCAGTGGTACCGCAACAGACCGCATTTTCCCGGTTATTAACCATCTCTTTCAGCTCGGTTCCGGGAACAAGGTTAATAAGCTGGCGCGGCGGCTCGTATATGCCGGAGCGCCTCCCCAGCCTGCAGGGATCATGGTAGGTCACAGCCCCACCGCTACCCGAGAAAGGTTGGTTGGAGAGCTTATCCGCCAGGAATTCTGTGATATGAACAATTTCAAAGTCAAGCTCACCGACGACAGCAGGATAGTGTTCCTTGAAAGTTGAATATCCCTCTGGGCAGGAAAATATTACCGTTTTCGCACCCGAAGCTTTAATTACCTCAACGTTCTTTTTGGCAAACTTGGCAAAGAGTTCCTCCTTACCGCTCCAAAATGCATCGTGACCGCAGCAACGCTCATCATTGCTGACCACAGGTTCGATCCCCAATTTGTTGAGAATCGTCAAAACATCTTTGGCGGAATCAATCATATTCAGATCGAGATACCGGAACACAACGTCATGATAAGGCAGACAGCCGACAAAAAAGAAGTAGTCTCCTTTCTCCACTGTTTTACCAGACTCCTTAGCCCACGCAGTCCTGTCCTGCTGCAGATTACCGGACTGAATGGCTGTAACTGTCTGAAAAATGCCATGGTGGCTCTCACTGGGCAGGTTGGCCACCTCAATGGCCTTCTGCCTGTACGAGCGAATAAACTCAGGGAAATCAATACCCACCGGACACCGGTCACTGCATCTGGAACAACTGAGGCAGGCCCAGATATCATTGGATTTGAGAATATCACCCTCTACTTCCACGAGAGTACGCTTTATCATCTGTCGTGGAGAAAACTGAGGGCGTTCCTGGCTTATGGGGCAACTACCTGTGCATACCCCGCACTCCATGCAATAATCGATTTGCTGTTTTGTGAGTTGCATAGCCTATGCCTACTAATGGGTTATATGGTCGTGCTTTCTTTCTGAATCATTTTAATACAACGCCGATTCAGGATGGAAAACATTTACATCTTTCAAGTCATCTCCCAGATACATACGTTCATTGGGACCAAGAATTCCAAGAGACAGTGCCAGAATCGTCCAAAAATGGACAACCTGATAATTGCCTCCAAAATGATGCGAGAGTTCGTGTATCTGGGCATGGCAGTTGTGACAGCCGGCAATGCAGTAAGTCGCACCACTGTCTTTGATCTGGTCATCCTTGATCTTTCCATAGGCAAGCCTCTGATCTTTGAAACCCGACTGCAGAAAACCACCGCCACCACCGCAGCAATAATTGTTTGATTTATTGGGATACATCTCCGCAATATTTTCCTCGCCCACCGCCTGAGCAATCGCAAACCTGAAGTCGTCTGCAATTTTGTCGCCGAAGCTTTTACGTACTATCTGGCAGGGATCCTGAACAGTGAACTTGATCTTCAAGTCCTTGTTCCAGTCAGAATTGGGCTTTAGTTTGCCCTCCCGAATCCACTGGGCGTAGTATTCGTAGATATTCTTGGTTTCGAAGTTGTGAGCAATGTTGAATTTTTTCAGTCCGGCCCGGACTGCAAATGTAACGTGGCCTCACTCCGTATTGAGATACGTCTTGCACTTCAGCTCATCGGCCATTTCAGCCTTAGACCTCACAAGCTTTTCCCAATTTTCGTTGTCGGCCAGGAACAGACAGTAGTTCTCCGCGGCCCATGCCTTGCTGCCGTAGGTCCAATCAACGCCGGCCAGGTGGAGAATCTTCCAAAGAGGAACCATTTCGTCAGGCTCAGTCATCGGCTCCCTGGAGTTCTGGTTGAGAAAAAACTCAGCGCCAACCTTGTCGATAGGGGCTTCCATATCGGCGAACTCGGGCTGTGCCTCCCGGTACTCTTCGAGTACATCCTCAACAACAAATTTAAAATCCTCAACCGGCGTCCCCATAGCACTTTTAGTCTCGCTATTTACAGCCACATCACAAGAGTCACGGATACCTTTAGGTCTCTCGTCACGCGGCCTTGCCGCCCGTATATTAAATATCATTTGGGGAATATCGATCTTCATCGGACAAACATAGACACAGCGCTGACACATGGTACACATCCAGGGCCAGTCGGACTCGATCACTTCCTTGTCCATTCCGAGAACCAACATGCGCAGGAACTTTCTGGGATCCATTCCCTCAA
>WTAT01000199.1 GCA_013139415.1 Desulforhopalus sp. | reverse complement strand
CTCCAATCCGACCTTATCCTGCTGACATGAAGTCTATGTTTCGACATGTCAGCAGGGTAACATCCCAACATAACGGTATTAATTCATAAAATCAGCATATCTTACCACCCGCCTAAAATGAAACCTGACTGCAAATACTTGTAAGAAGCAGCCGTAATGTTCACGACAAAAAGAACAGTAGAAAAATGAATGCTAAAAGTCTTATCTATCTGAATAGCTGAACTTTCCCCCCAGGAGTTGAAAATACAGAGGTTTCTTTAAGAGATTCTTTAATTAACAGGCTAAAGAATAAAAAAACCTTTGACAAATATGAACAATTATTATTTAGTTCAATCTACAAAACCGACCGAGCGCTCAGTATTGTTTCTTAGGTAGGGGAAAATTCCAGAAACAGGCTGGCACTCATTTTTAATTCAGAACTGTGAGGAGTCACTTATGAGCATGGAAGACCTGTACAAAGAAGTAATGAACCTTAACGACATGGCTGATGATGACCGTAAAAGGGATGTAGCTAAAGCTTTTTTTGAGAAGCTCAACTTCATGGAAATCCCAGAATATTTTAATTGGGCCTCTGAAATATTTGAAGCAGTTCATGTTAAGGAACGTGGTGACAAAAAGGCTCTTATCTGGGCAGACATCCTCACCTCTGAAAGCAAGAGCTACACCTACCAGGAGTTCGCCGCCAACGGTAATCAGTGCCTGAATAAAGTAAGAAAAGCAGGTGTTGAGAAAGGCAACAATATGTACATGATGGTGCCAATCGTGCCGGAAACATGGTTTGCCAGTTACGCCTGCATCAAGGGTGGCCTGGTGTCGGTTCCAACAGCCACGACAATGACAGAAAGAGAACTGGAATTTCGCTTTAAGACCTATCCAGCTGATTCGATTGTCGCCGATGAAATCTATACCGATATCATTGATGCTGCGCTTAAGTCCACTGGAGAGACTCCAAAAATAAAGATTGTACTTGGAAAAAAAGATGGCTGGGTCAGTTATGCCGACCTCAGCAGCGAGGCCGTCGAGGCTGAACCTGCCAAGACAAGATCGGATGATCTTCTTTTTTGTTTTTTCACCTCAGGTACAACCGGACTTCCGAAACGGGTGGGTCATACCGCCGTTTCTTATCCTTTAGGACATCTCTCTACTTCAGTCATGACCGGTGTACGCACAGCTGATATCCATCACAATCTCGGTGCCCCCGGTTGGGCAAAATGGGCGTGGTCAAGTTTTTTTACCCCATTGAATGTTGGAGCCACTGCTTCTGGTTTTAATTTCACCGTTCTTGATGGTGAAAAATATCTCACGCAAATCACTACCCATAAAATTTCGACTTTCTGTGCGCCTCCCACCGCATGGCGTATGTTCATCAACCTCGACACTTCCAAGTTTGACTTCTCTTCACTTCGCCAGTCTATTGGTGCGGGAGAACCACTTAATCCTGAAGTTATCAACAGGTGGAGCGAACTCACTGGAACGGAAATCAGAGATTTCTATGGCCAGACCGAATCAACAGCCATGATTGGCAATCATCCGTGGATGAATGGCAAAATGCGCAACGGCTCCTTCGGCCAGCCTTCATTTATGTATGATGTAGCCCTCGTCGATGATGAAGGTAAGGAGCTTACAGTCGCAGACGAACCAGGGCATATCGTTGTCAAACTGGACAAATGGCGCTCAATCGGACTTTTTACCGAATATATTGGTAATCCTGAGAAGATGGCCGGGGTCTTCATTGACAATTACTACTATACCGGCGATAGAGCCTCCATCGACCAGGACGGCTACTGGTGGTTCGTCGGACGGAGCGACGATGTAATAAAGTCATCTGATTACCGTATTGGCCCGTTTGAGGTAGAAAGTGCACTTTTAGAGCATGAGGCAGTTGCCGAATCAGCAATCGTTGGTGTTCCTGATGAAAAATATCATCAGTTGGTAAAAGCTTTTTGTATCCTTAAAGAGGGCGTAGAACCTTCTCGAGAACTTGCCCTTGAACTCTTTCAGCATACCATCAATATTCTTGCTAAATTCAAGATCCCTAGAATAATCGAATTCGTCCCGGCAGTACCAAAAACCCTCAGTGGTAAAATCAGAAGGGTCGAATTACGGCAGCAGGAAATCGATAAGCAAAAATCAGGCAGTTCAGCAGAGAAGGCCGAATATTTTTATTGGGATTTCCCCGAACTGAAGTCCAAAAAGAAGTAAACAGAACCTTCGGGGAGGAGACGCCCATCCTCCCCGAAGGCTTCTACAGAACAAATTATTGGCCTGGAACCACCCCCGGAAAAAGTTAAAAAAGATAGCCACGGCATCTTAGGAGTGAAACATGAATTTTGAATTGACAGAAGAGCAAAACCTCATACGCGACATGGTTCGTGAATTCGCCGAAGCAGAAATTGCCCCAACGGCTAAAATTCGTGATGAAGAAGAGCGATTTGACCGCCCGCTAATGTTTGATAAACTCGGCGAACTGGGACTCACCGGAATTGTTTTTCCTGAGGAGTATGGAGGT
>WTAT01000424.1 GCA_013139415.1 Desulforhopalus sp. | reverse complement strand
CTAACGAACAGTCGATTTATCTTTTTAGTGTATGATCAGACTTGAACTACTTCATTAACAGGCTGATTTGGTGAATAAAATTCTTATTGTTTGGGCCATCGGCTACAGGCGCGAAAAATTAATCAGGGACGGTTTCGCCTTGGCGGTGTGGAAGCAGACATTGCCAAAGTAGTGGGCAAGCGTGTAAAAATCATGCGTTACCTCGTCCGTTGGTACATGGGGGAGGTCTTTTTTTTCCGACTGGTTGCTGAAATTGACGAAGACAATTTGAAGGATGTCCCAGACCGTAATTGCAAATATGGAACTAGTTGAGTAATAAACCTATGGTGGAGGAATTGGGTTCCTGCACTGCAAACAATCAAAAATCGATTAAGGAGTAAAAAAACATGCGTGAAATAGTCATAGCTAGTGCCGCCAGAACGCCAACCGGCAGTTTTGGCGGATCCCTTGCAGGTATTGATGCCGTTGAACTTGGTAGAATTGCAGCAGAGGCTGCGATTGAGCGGGCGGGCATAGATTCGTCAGTTATTGATGAAGCAATTATAGGTAATGTGCTCTCAGCTGGCCTGGGACAAAATATTGCCCGTCAAGTGGCAATCAGAGCTGGATTACCTATAGAAACCAGTTGTCTTACCATCAATAAAGTTTGTGGATCAGGCTTGCGGGCCATCAGCCTTGCAGCTCAGGTTATCAAAGCAGGTGATGCCGAAGTGGTTCTGGCAGGTGGTACTGAAAATATGAGCAAGGCTCCATTCCTGCTTGAAAAGGCTCGTTACGGGTATCGAATGGGAAATGGGGCCCTGGTGGATTCGATGATCCAAGATGGTCTCTGGGATGCGTACAACGATTACCACATGGGTATTACCGCTGAAAACGTCGCAGAGAAGTGGGGAATCACCCGTGAAGCTCAGGATCAGTTTGCTCTTGGCAGTCAGCAGAAAGCTGAAGCAGCAATTCGTGCAGGTCGTATGAGTGACGAAATCGTTCCCGTAAAAATTCCACAAAGAAAGGGGGAACCCAAGGTAGTTGATAC
The DNA here is from genome assembly GCA_013139415.1 of Desulforhopalus sp. GTDB lineage: Bacteria > Desulfobacterota > Desulfobulbia > Desulfobulbales > Desulfocapsaceae > Desulforhopalus_A. The sequence goes on along the minus strand of WTAT01000424.1, from coordinate 40,266 downwards.
GGACGAATTTCCTCGTTTTGGTGCGACCATCGAAGGTATGGCCAAACTGCGTCCAGCCTTCAAAAAAGATGGCACGGTAACTGCGGGTAATGCTTCCGGACTCAATGATGCAGCAGCGATGTTGATTGTTATGTCCGCTGACAAGGCAAAAGAATTGGGTGTCAAGCCGTTAGCACGTATCGTCTCCTATGGCTCTGCTGGTCTAGACCCTGCAATCATGGGATATGGTCCGGTGCCATCGTCACGGAAGACTCTGGAAAAAGCTGGTCTGACCGTAAAAGATCTTGATCTGGTTGAAGCTAACGAAGCTTTTGCTGCTCAGGCTCTGGCTGTTATGAAAGATCTGGAACTTGATCCGGAAAAAACAAATGTTAATGGTGGTGCCATTGCTTTAGGACATCCCATTGGCGCATCAGGTGCTCGAATAGCCACAACTTTATTGCATGAACTCAAGCGCCGCAATGGTCGATATGGTCTCGCGACCTTGTGCATTGGTGGTGGTCTTGGAACAGCATTAATCGTTGAAGGAATGTAATTTTTTAAAAGAATATACGGGGTTTGTAGAGTTTTTGTTGGGCAAACTACAAATCCCACACTCCTGCTCCATGCTAGAGTGGAAAGAAAAATACTCCATTCCAACTTTTCCATGTCCGTAACGGTCCCGTCCACCCAGTTTACCAGCGATTTACACAAAAAATATATGATCGCAGTGCTACTGAGCCACAAGAATAAAGACCACCTTGAAAAATTGCTTTTTCTTCCTAGATTTACGTTATGGTCAAATTTTTCAAAGTACCACTAACGAGTGGCAGGTATTGTGACCCTTTTTTGGGTGCCTTATGTTATTCAGCCGAAATTAACAACACAGTGCATGATTGGCATTGTGTAAAAGATGAATGATTTTTTAGTGACTTACTCCAGATTTCCTGTCATAAAAAACAAGAAATATGGAGAGTGTATTGAAATTAGAAACTTTAAGTGACCACCAAGGCACTTATACCCCTCAAGGGGGTACTGAGCTGAGTCCTGGCTTATTTTCCCGTTTACCGGGGTTAGGAGATAAAATATGGATAGAAATGAAAAACTTTCCGAACATTTTACTTTTGGAGAACTCATACGGTCGGAAATGGCTGAGAGAAAGGGCATAGATAATACTCCGCCGCAGGATTTAATTCCTAAGCTGAAGCGCATCTGTGAAAAATTGTTGGAACCGGTTCGTAAACATTATGGGGTGCCATTCAGACCCAATAGCGGGTACCGGAGCCCTGAATTGAATAAAGAAATAGGCGGTGCAAAGAAATCACAACATTGTCTGGCTGAGGCTGTTGATATAGAGGTTGCAGGGGTAAGTAATTATGATTTATCTGTATGGATAAGGGATAATCTGGATTTTGATCAAGTTATTCTGGAATGTTATCGGCAAGGCGAGCCTACCTCAGGATGGGTGCACGTCAGCCTCAAGGATTCAGGGGCAACAAATCGCTCGGTCGCACTAACCTACAGCAATCGAAAATACAGTGAAGGGTTAATTGCTTAATTATACAGAACTCTGGTGGCAAGACAAGTAACCTCGACAAAATAATGCACCGTATTTCACCGGTGTATTATTTAGTGTCAGGTTCAGGGGCAACAGCTAAACAATTGCAGGCTGTGGATAGATCGCTGTTTCGGGACGAAATTCAGACTCAGATGGTGGACGAAGAGGGAGTTGCGCCCAACGCATTCTTGGTGCTGGGGAGTGAGTTTTGCAAGAGCGGCAGAAAGACAATTGAGTTTGATCCTTTGGTTCTTGCATAAACAGGAATCTACTTTCCGCTATATTCGCTATAGCTATATTCGCTATAGTAAGCACCCTCAGGTTAAGAAGGATTTTTATGCCGAAAATTCATTCCTGTTGTTCGTATTGTGGAAGCAAATATTCCGATGCAGAATCCTGGCCGAGGCACTGTCAGGCATGCCGGAATCTCTTCTGCTCTCGTGGAAATGAAGCTCCAGTGTTATCAGTTTTTCCGGACGATGAAAAAGATCACTGAAGACAGGCGACAGAAATCAAAAAGCAGGCTATTCTGCCGTCCATGACCAATGTTCACTCAAATATAAAGAAACTTTACCTTTTCTCCTTCCTGAAGATGAGTCTGTTTCCGATGGCGATCATTACTCTGTTCTGGAAGGACCAGATCGGCTTGAGCCTAACGCAGATCTTGCTGTTGCAAGGGGTCTACTCCATCGCCATGGCGATTATGGAGTACCCTTCGGGCTATCTGAGCGATAGGATTGGTTACCGTGCCGCCCTCAATTTTGCCTCCCTGCTGGGAATTATCGGCTGGGGGCTTTATTCCTTTGCGGATTCCTTCAGTCAGGTACTGGTTGCTGAGATTATACTCGGGATTTCCTTCTCCTTTATCAGTGGCTCTGACAATGCCCTGCTTTACGAAAGCCTGAAGGTCGGGGGGAAAGAACAGCAATACGCCCGTTACGAAGGGCGAATGAACGGACTCGGCCAGTGCGGCGAAGCCTGCGGCGCGATCTTTGCCGGTCTGCTCTATGCAGCAGCCCCGCTGCTCCCTTTCCTGATTCAGGTGGTCGTCTGGATCCTTGCCTTGTTGCTTACCCGCACCCTGGTCGAGCCACAGCGAAAACACAAACCACCGACCAGCCATTTTGCTGAGGCCTGGCAGTCGACCAGCTACGCGCTGGTGGAGAACCGGCGGCTACGCTACACCATCCTTTTGAACCTGATAATGGGAATAGCCTCTTTCTATCCGGTCTGGCTGATTCAGCCTTACATGCAGGACGGGGGTGTGCCACTCGCCTGGTTCGGACCGATCTGGGCCGTCGCCAACCTGAGCGTCGCCCTGTTTGCCCTGGCCAGCTATCGTAGTCATCTGAAACTGGGCGACCGGCGTATGGTAGTGTTGTTCATTCTGTTGATCATCGCAGGCTATCTGGGGCTCGGACTGGTTGGTGGGCTCTGGGGCTTCCTTTTCTATTACTTGCTGACCTGTATGCGCGGTCTGCGGGGGCCGATGATGCTCAATCACGCTCAACAGGAGATTCCCTCCGCAAATCGTGCCGGAATTCTCTCCCTGCAGTCACTCGTCTTCCGCCTCAGTTTCGTTTGCACTGGCCCACTGGTCGGCATGCTTGCCGATAAGGTTGGTGTTCAGCAGACTTTTCTGCTGCTTAGCTATGCTTTTGCGCTAATGTTACCGCCGGTGGCCTGGTTGTTTCTCAGGCAAATTGCCAAGAATGGACGCCCCCTGGAGACTCGACTTAATTAAATAGTATGCGTCTCTTTGGGTCATGACAGAACCTTATATAATGAGCCCGTTGATTTACGGCCTTTTCGCCCGATCTCCGCGTTATGTGAAAAAAATAATCCTCCGGTAAGCGAGGAACGAGACTCCGAGATATCAACTATATGTCTCCGGTTGTTTTTTCCACATGCCTTGATATCGAACAAAAATTCTCATAAATCAACAGACTCATATAATCATGTATGGTAAACAGGGAGAGGTAAGAGAGGCTAAGTGCCATCACAAAAGGATTCAACACTGGAAAATTATCTGCAACCGACAGGCTTACTTTGGTACAGGAAACCGGCAACCAGTTCGGTATTTTGCTTTTCCTGCCAATCTATCATCAGGGTGCTCCTTTGAATACCCAGGAAGAACGCCATAATCAGATTGAGAGTTATATTAGAGACCATTCAGAGGCAGAATTCAGCCACAGTATTTGTCCCGAATGTGCCAAAGAACTTTACCCTGGAATTTACGAAAATGAGGAGGACACCATATAACAGTTGCATATACCAGATGGCAGGATGTGCGGCGGCGTACAGGTAAATGCCCCCCGGGTTAATAAGTTTATTGTTCGGCCAAGGAGCCATTTTTTATGTTTTTAGTATTCGACACAGAAACGACAGGTTTACCGCTAGATTATGATGCACCAATGACCAAAGTCGATAATTGGCCTCGAGTCATTCAGCTTGCATGGGCACTCTATGATGAGCGCAATCGTTTGATTGATTGCAGGGTGGATCTTATCAAACCCGATGGGTGGCGCATTCCAAAGGAAAAATTTTGGATTGATAACGGCTTTGACCAAATAGAATCAGAAAAAAAGGGTATCCCTATTCGAGACGCGTTATTGCCTTTTATTAAACGAGTAGAAGGGACTAAATACCTTGTAGCTCATAACATGAGCTATGATTACCCTGTGCTCGGGGCTGAATGTATACGAGAGAACATAAAATCGACTAATAAACCAATTCGTATTTGCACTAAAGAGAGCTCAACTGATTTTTGTAAGTTGCCGGGAAGGTATGGCTACAAGTGGCCGACTCTTTCTGAACTACACATTAAGTTGTTTGGCAGGGATTTCGCCGGTGGGCATGATGCACTGGTCGATGTTAAAGCCTGTGCGAAATGTTTTTTCGAACTTGTTGATAAAGAAATTATTACGGAAATTGTCTAGGAGGTTATCCGAGAATAGGCATTTTCTCACAAGTCGAGGCATTTTGAAAAAATGAGCACAGCCATATGTGTGATATCGGAGTCTTCCTCCGGTCGCTTACCTGCGAGCATTATTTTTTAGGAATTCCGAAGAGTTTGGGCAGGTAAGCGTAGACTTCGGATGAAGAGTTTTCGAAGTCTACGCTTATCTACGACGCCGTCAAGATATTCTTAAGATGATTTATCTGACTGGCAGCAAAAGCTGCGCCAAAACCATTGTCGATGTTTACAACTGTTACGCCGTTGGCGCATGAAGTAAGCATGGCCAGTAGTGCCGACAGGCCGCCAAAGCTGGCTCCATATCCAACACTGGTGGGAACAGCAATCACAGGGATTTCTACCAGTCCCGCAATTACCGAAGCCAGTGCACCTTCCATTCCAGCTATCACAATAACGACTCGCGCATTGCGAATGTCATCAATACAGGCAAACAGCCGGTGAATTCCAGCCACGCCAACATCAGAGATTAGGTTAACCTTGTTGCCAAGGGCCTGGGCGGTCACCTTGGCCTCTTCAGCCACGGCTAAATCGGCGGTTCCGGCAGTGACAATGACCACGGCAGATGCAGTTTCGGGTAGTGGTTCATACTCATAGAAGAGGGTACGGGCCACCGTATTGTGTGTTACTGTGGGGCATATTTTGGTGATCATGGCTACCATCTCATCACTTACCCGGGTTGCCAGAATGTTGCTTTGCTTTTTGAGCATAGCCTGAAAAATATCAACCACTTGCTGCCCCGTTTTGTGCTCACCGTAAATCACTTCGGGGTAGCCATTTCGCAATGATCGGTGGTTGTCAATTTTAGTGTGACCGATGTCTGTAAATGGCAAATCTTTCAACTTGATCAAAGCATCGTCAGCCTTCATCTCTCCTTTTTCGATTGCTTCTAAAATGTATTGGATTGTCGATTTATTCATGGTGATTATCAATTGTAAGTGTTTTGTTCAGGCTCCCCGTCTGATACCCTTCCAGGTCGAGGGTCACGAAGACATAGCCACAGGCTTTAATCTTTTCGATCAGTCGAGTTCGTAAGTCGGTATTCAAAAGCTTGGTAAAGTTTGCCTTGGGCACTTCAATGCGGGCAATATCGCCATGGCTTCTTACTCTTGAACCGTAGATGTTCAGTTCACGAAGTGCCATCTCTGCCTTTGAAATCCGTTCAAGTTCTGTTGCCGTAATTTCAGTATGGTATGGGATGCGTGATAGCAGGCATGCATAGGCAGGCTTATCCCATGTCCCAAGGCCAACCTCCCGAGAGAGCGTTCGGATGGTTTCTTTATTGATGCCCAACTGGAGCAGAGGACTAGCGATGTTCAGCTCCCCCAGAGCCCGCATTCCGGGACGATAATCACTCAGGTCATCTTTGTTGGAGCCCTCAATTATGGTGCTGATGTCTATCTCTTGTGCACGGTTTTGGATTGTTTTGAAAATTTCTTTTTTGCAAAGATAACACCTGTCTGGAGGGTTCTGGATAATGTTGGCGGGGATTGCCGACTCAATGATTTCGTGAGTAAGGTTATATTTTCTGGCAAACAGCCGTGCCTCTTCAATTTCCCAGGCTGGAATGTAAGGTGTTCTTACTGTAATTGCCACCATGTTGTTGCCTAGTGCCTCGTGCGCAGCATAGGTTAGCAAACTGCTGTCAACGCCACCCGAAAAGGCCACCACAACATGTTTCATTTCCTTGATGTGCTGGAGTAGTTGCTGATATGTCGAATTTTTCATGTCAGATACATTATCTTATATGGGAGAATAGCAGGGGGAGGTGAGGAACCGGCACCATAGGTTCTTGAGTGAGTATACTTGTTCTCGGGAAATACCTTGACGTTATGCTGTTTTTTCGTTTTTGATCTGGCAAAACAATTGGATACCGGCCAGGTAGAAGGTGCGTGTCCTGCAGGTGGGGCAGGAAGAATCATGGTTAATTGGTCTTTACCTGAAAACGAGTACCGTTGAACTCTATAGTAACCCCCTCCCAGTTAATTTCCGCTAATTTTGTATTGCGCTCGATCATATCACCTTCCCTAAGTATTTTACCATTGATAATGATCATTCGCTGATAGGGGTTTTCTGAATAGGTGTGTCCTGCAAATTTAAGGCTGGGGATTTCTGCCCGTAATTCGGAAGAAAGTTCGTTTAACAGGGGAAGAGACTCTTGTGCAGTCTCTCTTTCAACGACCACTGGTAGGGCAGAGGCTTTGCCTTCGGTTGCTATGGGCTGCAGAATTTGGGTTTTCTCTTTGATCAGGACCCGAGGAGGGGAGGTTTGAGATTCGGCAGAGAGGATAGAGCTCTCTGTTTCTTTTATCGAGTCCTTTTCACCAAAATGTCCTTGATATTGAAAAAAGAAGATTCCAAGGCAGGTCAGAAAAAGTAGAAATCCACCAGGAATCAGCCATAAAGTACGGTGTCGTTTGAAAGGTGAGGACTCAAATCCTGGTGGGTAACAACCATGTTTGGAGTGCAGGCTCGGGGAAGTTCCCTGTTGCCGTTCCTGGTCCGATTTTTTCAGTGCATCGAGGATATAGGACATAGAATTATTCCTTGTCAGCAGGACTGTGTCTTATGTTCATCTCTGGTGCTTGATGGGCTTCTTGTGATACAAAGTTGGAGGACGGAGGAGAGGTCTGAGGCTGCATTGTGTTATTTGTATTGGTAAATGGGTTCAATAGTGCGATGTTGTTTTTGAGCAGTGCCATGTTGTCCCTGTCATCGACCCAATAGAGGCTGATTGGTACCCCGATTGTCAGCAGAAAAAGGACCAGGATAGAGATAAACATTTTTGTAGAGTAACGTTTGCGACTAGTTATCGCCGCGAGTTCACTGGCGGCCTTTTTCATGACCTTCAGGCTGACATGATCCTTGTTGTTAGCATATGCCCCGAGGAGTGCATGATCACAGAGAATGTTTATTATCCGAGGTATCCCTTTTGAAACTTTTGCAACATACTGGATTGCCTGTTTTGAGAAAAGAATGTTTCTGCTGTTACCACCGGCAATGGCAAGTCGGTGGTGGATATATGTCGTAACATCAACGGACTGAAGCGGTTCAAGGTGGTATCTGGTGGTGATGCGCTGGTTAATCTGAGACAGCGTGGGATCACAAAGAATATCTTGCAGTTCCGGCTGACCAATCAGGACTATCTGGAGCAGCTTATTGGTGTTGGTTTCAAGATTGGTGAGCAGGCGAAGTTGTTCCAGAATTTCGACATCAAGGTTTTGTGCCTCATCAATAATCAGGGCCGTGTTTCTTCCCTGTGAGTGGGCGTCGAGCAGATATGTGTTTAACTGGTCGATATAAGTTTTTATTGAAGGTGTCGCTGCCGGGATGGGGATCTTGAGTTCTTCGCAGATGGTTTTAAAAAGATCCGTGATTGTGAGCTTCGGATTTAAAATCATTGCGATGTCGGTTGTGGCGGGCAGCTGATCTATAAGGCAACGACAAACTGTAGTTTTTCCCGTGCCCACGTCACCAGTTAGCAGTATAATGCAACCTTCACTGCTGATACCGTACAGTAGATGAGCCATGGCCTCCCGATGCAACTCGCTCATGAAGAGATATCGGGGATTGGGGGCGATGGCAAATGGTTTTTCAGTCAGGCCGAAATAGCGTGTATACATGGGTTCGCATCAACCAAAAATAAACCTGAAATAACAAATGAACCCGGAACCGCACAAGGCATGTACCGGAATTCTCTTTTCACAATTGACCAATTATTATACGGTGGATTATAATTAATTACCATTTTTCTTTGTTCCTTATTGTTTTTCTCGCGGAAATTCCTTGTTTACACAGAAGGTTGTTTCGTGGATACCCATAAAAAGTCGGCCACTTGGCCATAACTTCAAAAAATGAATCTCTATGCCAGTCTTTGAATACCGTGCTCTTGATGCTAAAGGGAAAAATATCAAGGGAATAGTCGATGCTGACAGTGAATCTCTGGCGTTGGCAAAACTCCGTAGTCAGGGGAGGTATCCTGTCTCTATTACGGTGAGTAGAAGCAGAAAAAATACAACGGGGAGTAGTAAGGGAGGACAGGGGCTTGGCTTTCTGGAACGTGTCAAGTCGGAGGAAATCAGCGTTATGACCCGACAACTGGCGACTTTGCTGGGGGCCGGGATTCCGTTGGTGCAGTGTCTTGATTCATTGGTGGCACAGACACGTAACTCTGTGTTGAAAAAGGTGATTGCCCAGATTAAAGGATCTGTGAACGAAGGTAATACCTTGACCAACGCATTGGGGGAACACCCCAAATTATTTTCCTCCATTTTTATCAACATGGTCCGTGCAGGGGAAGCATCAGGGGCATTGGATATCGTTTTGGAGCGACTTGCTGATTTTGGTGAAAAACAGGAGGTGCTGAAGGGAAGATTGCGAGCAGCACTTGTGTATCCTATATTTATGGCGGTCATTGGTTCTTCAATTCTATTTATTCTGATTACCTATATCGTTCCCAATATTACCCAGGTTTTTAACGATATGGACCAGGTGTTGCCTTTACCGACGCTTTTTCTTATCGGGCTCAGTGATTTTTTGAAAATGTACTGGTGGGCGTTCCTTATTTTTTTAGGTATTGTTTTTTCAGGTCTACGTTTTTTCATTTCGAAACCAACGGGGAGAGCGCTTTGGGATTTGTTTAAACTGAAGGTGTTTATTATCGGGCCTGTTGTCCAAAAAGTGATTCTCTCACGATTCGCTTCTACGTTGGGAAGTTTACTGGAAAGTGGTGTTGGACTTATGACCTCGATGCAGATTGTTCGGACCCTTGTTGATAATGTTCATGTGTCGAAGGTAATCGATGAAGCGATGGAGCAAATACAAAAAGGGCAGAGCATGACAGATGCGCTTTCGGAATCGGAGTGGTTTCCGCCCATGTTTGTCCAGATGATTGCTGTTGGAGAACAGAGTGGAAGTCTCGAACAGATGCTTGACAAGGTAGCCAAGGCCTATGAAAGAGAGGTTGAAACGGCGATAATGGGGATGACGTCACTGATTGAACCACTCATGATAGCTGTCATGGGACTGGCGGTCGGGTTCATTGTGTTGTCAATCTTATTGCCAATTTTTGAGATGAATCAGATGATAGGATAGTGGCGTTTGGTATCATGTTTTAACACTATTTGATTCAAGATTGGATCTTTGCTGAGAGTTTGTGTATATTCCAGTCTGGTAGAAACAATATTTTTAATTTCTCGAAAAAACAGGTTGCCTTCTTATGAAGATAAAAAATGAGTGGTTTGCAAAATACCGGAACACGGTGAGCGAAGCAGGGTTTACCCTGATTGAACTTCTGGTTGTGTTGGTTATCATCGGTATTCTTGCTGGCTATATTGGTCCGAAGATCATGGGCCATCCTGAAGAAGCCAAAAGGACCAAAGCAGCCCTGCAAATTCAGGGAATAGAAACCGCATTGAAGATGTATAAACTTGATAACGGTATGTACCCGTCAACGGAGCAGGGGCTTCAGGCTCTTGTGGAATCTCCGGCAATAGGGATACTGCCTGCCAAGTGGCGCGACGGCGGATATCTGGAAAAAGGGAAAATCCCCCTGGATCCATGGAGTAATGATTTTGTTTACCTCAGCCCTGGGCTGAATGATGATTTTGACCTCAGTTCCTATTCTGCGGATGGCGAGGCCGGTGGAGAAGGGGACGCAAAAGATATAAATAATTGGGAAGTAGAATAGTCCAAGGTTATGTTGCTGCCACTGCATAGGTTGTTTTGGGGCAGTCCGGAAAGAGTACGTGATGAGAAGGGTTTTACACTTATTGAACTGATAGTGGTAACCTTTCTGATAGGCATCATGCTCTCAATTAGTATTCCGTCACTGCGTAACACCTTTTTCACTGATCCCCTGAAAGCCTCGACCAGAAAAATAATTGGACTGGTGACGGGGGTAAGGGAGTTAGCCGCTCGTTCTCAGCAACCGTATCTGCTGCATATCAGCCAGATGGAAAACCGAATCTGGTATGAGAAGGAGGTTGAGGGAGAAAAAAAACAAGAAAACGATACTCTCCAGCCAGAGGAGTTGCTGTTGTCTGAAGCTGTTAAAATCACAGAGGTCTCGGTGAGTGACAGTGATGGTTCGTCACAGGATCACATAGTAATCTGGGTAAGTAAGCAGGGGTTTATCAGTGAGATGATTATCCGAATCGAAGACAACGATGGGAATCACCTGAATGTGCGATTCTATACGTTTCTTGATCCTGCTATAGTGTCCGATCAGGTCGTTCCCTTTTGAGTGTTATGGATTGTCTATGGCTATAGCGAGAAACTGTTGTTCTTTGTCGTTCTTAGTGCCTTACAGATTATTTTCGTTCACTCTTTTTGGTACCCCCTTGAGGGGTATAAAAAACAAGAAAAATAATCTGCATAAGGCACTTATACCCCCTTGTGGGGTGTTAGACAATAAACACGCCTTTACTCTGCTGGAAGTAATGATTGCTGTCTCTATTATTGCCATTGCTCTTGTCGCTCTTTTTGGGTCTCAATCAAAAAGCCTTTCCCACGCAACAGAAGCTCACTTTAACGTTGTCGCACCGATGCTGGCTGCCGGGAAACTTGCAGAACTGGCAAGCGGAAACGATGCTCCGTTCAATGATGAAGGCGATTTTGGTGATGATTTCCCTGGATACAGCTGGAAGATAGAGACCGATAATGCAAACTTTGACAGTCCCGAGGGTTTGGCGAATCTGGAACAACCGCTGCAGAAGGTTGAATTGACGGTGTCCTGGAGTGCGTCAAAGTTCAGCTATTCGCTGACTTATTATGGTCGCTGGCAGGAGTAAAGTGATTAGTTATCCGGATACAATACGGGAGAGGGGATTTACCCTCGTTGAACTGCTCATTGCTATTTTTATTTTTGCAATAGTGATATCTTCCGTATACGGTTCTTATAGTGCGACATTTCACATCGTTCACGGTTCAGAGTATCAGCTCAAAGTCGCCAATAGCGCCCGGGTCGTTGTGGAGAGGTTGGCAGAGGACTTCGGTTCTATTGTTACGGGTCCAGGAGGAGTCTTTCTGGGAGAAAGTCATGAATACTCCGATTCTATAGGAGACAGTCTCTCTTTTGTCTCATCAGCCCACCTTGTTTTGAGTAAAACCGATACTCTTTCCGGTCATGCTCTGGTGCAATATCTGCCAGAGCTTGATCTGGATACAGGACTTCTCAATCTCTATAGGTCGGATGTGGTTCTCCTGCCCGGAGTTGAGACAGACGGTGACGATGTACCAAAACACCTCATATGTCGGGGCTTGCAGGAATTTCGATTTACCTATGTTGACCAGGATGGTAATGAAACAGAAGAGTGGCAGGTTGAAGAGGTGGTATCGCCTGGCGACGGTGCAGAAACGGAAGAGACCCCGTTTCCTTCCCTTGTTTATGTGGAGTTCAAATTTGCCGAGTCAGTGGAAAGTGAAAACAGTACTGTTTTTAAAACTGCTTTCGCCCTGCCGTAGCTATGGAGAAAGCGGGGATGAGGTGTCGGGTGTCAGGTGTAAGTGAGGTGAGGCCGGAGGAGCAAAAAAAAACTCTTTGGCGAGACGAACAAGGCATGGCGCTTCTGGTTACCATCATGACTGTGAGTCTTCTTGTAGCGGTCACCATCCAGTATCATAAAACAACCTGGCAACAATTCCTTGTTTCCAATAACTACAGGGTGGGGAATCAACTCAAGGTGATAGCCGATTCAGGGGTAAATATTGCTCTGGCCCTCCTCCAGTCAGACGGAGAAAAGAATCAATCTGATTCGCTTTTGGACGGCTGGGCGGCATTAGGGCAAGAGAAGTTTGAAGGATCGTTCTCATTCGGTACACTGCAATTGAAGGTTGTCGACCTGTCTGGTCGGTTACAAATAAATAGCCTGGTTCAAAAAACAGGTGACAATCCTGATACCGGTGAGGAATCCAACACTGAGGGTGAGGTTCGCCAGGTGTTCCAGAATATGCTGCTGTCCGGTGTCTTTGCGATTGAAGATGAAACGGAAGCACGAAGCATAGCCGATGCCCTGATCGATTGGATTGATGAAGATGACGAGGAATCGGATCTTGGCGCGGAAAGTAGTTTTTATCAGTCGCTTGATAAACCGTATAGCTGCAGAAATGGACCTGTACGATATATTGAGGAGCTGTTACTGATAAAAGGTATATCCCCGGAACTGCTCTTTGGCTCAGGGGAACAAAAGGGGCTTGCCGATTATCTGACAGTGTACGGAGATGATAGTAAAGTGAATATAAGCACCGCACCACTTCTGGTTATACAAAGTTTTGATTCCCTTATTGGCGATGATCTGCTTGAGACATTTGATGAATATAGAAGAAACCAGGAAAATGAGGAAAACCTTGGAACCTTGGGATGGTACAAAGAGGTTGATGGCTGGCCAGGGGATATTGTGATAAATCAAGACTTGTTGACCACTTCGAGTAGTTATTTTCAAATAATCGCCACGGGCGAATTTGATACCTTCTCACGCAGCGTAGTTGCTATTGCTGAGCGCACGAGCGAGAGCGAGGTTAATCTGCTTGGGAAAAAAACGGAGTAATTTATGGCGGATGCTTTGTTTTGTCTGGATATCCACAAAGATACTGTCGCAGCACTGGTGGTGGACAGAAACTCCAAAATCACCTTGGTAAAGGGCTGTGGCACCGCTGACACCGTGGACCAGTCCTTTACAGATGCAATCGAACAAATTAAAGAGCAAACGGGATTTAGCGGAGGTCAATGTCTTGTAACATTTGGGGCCGAGTTCTTCTCCTTCAGAAATGTCTCCCTGCCTTTTTCGGACCGTAAGAAAATCGAACAGGCGCTCCCCTTTGAGCTGGCGGATCACTCACTGGTTGACATGAACAGCCTGCTCATCGATTTCATTGTGGCCAAAACCGGATCGAAAGGAACGGACATTATCGCGGCCATGATCAGTCGGGAATTTCTGGCTGAACATCTTTCTTTATTGGATTCTGCTGGAATTAGTCCGAAGAATATAGGAATCAGCGGCCTTTCGGCTGCATTGAAAATTGCTGAAGAACTGGCCGATAATTTTGTCCTGATCGATATTGGTTCGTGTTGGGCAAGTTTGTTTATCGTCGTGGATAGACAGGTTGCACTTATCCGACCTCTGGCCCTTCAACCTGAAGCGGACGGCCTTGCTGGAGCTGATGATGCATTTGTTCAAAATGTAATACAGACGGTGCTCGCCTCTCAACTCCTGGATACAAAGAACCCGAATTACGGGGTATATCTGACAGGTAAGGAGTCGCGGGTCAGAACTGCAGCGCCGGTTTTATCGTCCAGGCTCGGCGGCGTTGAAATAGATACTTTTCAACAGAGCACACAGCCCTTTATTAAAATTGAACTGGATGATCAAAGTCATTATCAGCAAGAGCAGATGGACAGAATTCTTGTACACTTTTTCAAAAATGGTACAAAGAGTGGAGGTTTTAACTTTCGTAAGGATGATTTTCGGAAAAAGAAATCCTTAATGGAATATCGCGACCTGTTATTAAAGACAGCTGTTCCGCTGTGTATCGTCATTGTTTTTGTCATGGGTTATATGGCATATAATTATTCAAAGTTGAACGCAGAGCAGGAACGATTGCGGCAACAGATCTCCGAAGTTTTTAAGGAGACGCTTCCTGAGGTGACACGAATTGTCAACCCCGTCCAGCAGTTGCAAGTTAAAAACAATGAAATTAAAGCAACCTACAGGCCAGGAGGTGCTGGCGGTACCGAGTATACTATCATCGAACTCCTTACTGAACTTTCGGCTCGAATCCCTGCAAAGTTGTCAGTGAAAGTTATTCGAATGGTTGCAGATATGGACACTATCAGGTTAAAAGCCGTCACCGGCGATTTTAATACGGTTGATAATGTTCAGAAAGAACTTGGTAAATCTCAATATTTTAAAGATGTTACCATTAGCTCCGCCAACCAGTCAATCCAGGGAGATAAGGTGAATTTCGAACTTAAATTGGAACTCGCCCGGCAATAATTATGGTTTCATGGCTTAATAAAAACCTCCTGCAGGATATTTGGAAAAAATCAGGAATTGAAAAACTGGATAGCCGTGAAAGGTGGGTGCTATTCGGAGGAATCGGTTTTGTTCTTTGCTTCTTGGTACTACAGCTGGTGATTGTTCCTGTCCTTGATGCTCGGAGTAATTTGGAACAGTCCATCGCCAGGAAGAAACAGGAACTGGCCAAAATCAGGGAGCTGCAGCAGGAATATCATATTTTAAAAAGTGAAGAGGGGACTATACAGGATAGAATCAATAAACGTGGTTCTGGATTCACTCTTTTTACTTTTCTTGATCGTCAGGCAAACGAAGCAAAGGTAAAAAAGCGGATAAAATACATGAAACCGTCGACGGTTGACGGGGATAAGCTGAATGAAACAATGGTGGAGATGAAACTTCAGCAAATTACCCTCACCGCTCTCATTGGCTTTGTTCGGCTGGTGGAATCGGAAAAAAATGTTGTTTTCATAAGAAGATTTTCAATTCAGGAAAGCGGCGATAAGCAGGGATACTTTGATTCTATTCTGCAAATCGTAACGTTTGAGAAAAAGAGATAGGGAGGATCTACTCCATGTTCTCATTTCGATCATTGTGTTATTTTGCTTATGCATTTTTGCTTACGGCAGTATTGTTGTATGTGCGCTTTCCTGCAGAAAAATTTAAAGAATTTTGTGAAAAGCGCATTGAACATTTATTGCCTGGCAGTTCATGCAATATTGATCATATTGTCTATCGTTTTCCGTTGTCCACTGTCCTTGAAACTATAGTAATCAGTAGGGTGGTTGACGGACAGCAATCCGATTTGGTTGTTGATCGGTTAGCGATTTCTCCCGAACCACTGCAATTCTGGAAGGCCTTTGAATTAAAAGGTGAGATATATTCTGGTCTGTTTGAAGCAGGACTTGATTTCGATAACGGGACACAAACTTTTCAGCTGGAAAATATTCGTATGGAAGGTCTTGAGGCGGGAAAACTTGCAGAAAGTATTGGCCTCACTGATAGGAAAATATCGGGTATTTGGGGGTTTTCAGGGAGTTATCAGGCGCCAAATAGCCATCCGAATGACGGATCCGGCGAGGGGGTTGTTGAAGTTGCATCCGGCAGCATGGAGCTTTTACAACCGATATTGGCCCTTTCGACAATTGAATTTGAAAAAATTACTGTGGATGTGTCACGTGAAAATGGCATTCTGAGGTTTATTGATGGGGAGCTCCTGGGAGAGGAAATTGTTGCTGACTTCACAGGGGAACTGCGGCTGACATCTTCCCTGTTGAACAGTAACCTTCTCCTTAAGGGGCATTTGGCACCAGATGATGGCTTTTTAAAGAGCCATCCGGAGGAACAACAGGCTGTGCAACGTTTATTACAACGATACAAGATGACAGTTCTACCCTTTAAAGTGGGTGGTACTGTAAAAAGACCGTTATTCAGATTCAGTACTTGAGATCTTATGACAGCTCGCATCACTGACATATTACCTGTACTTCTCATTACCTTGCTATGTGTTGTCGTTGTTGAGGGTGGGTATCAGGCGTTAGAGTACTTTGTTTTGAGAACTCCTGTCGAACCGCCGGTGATAGTGGATACTGTTGCAGTCGAAAAAAATTCGACTGGTAGGGCTCAACAGAAAAAAAAGCACGATTATCATATTATTCTGCAAAGAAACCTGTTCGGACCTCCTCCCGGCAAAGCTGAGTCCGAAGCGACTGTAGATCCTGATTACGCTGAAAACCTGCAATTAACAAATCTTGACATTGTTTTGATGGGCACGATAAATGGTGGTGAGGGTGCTGGTCGAGCCATTATTCTAGATAAAAAAAGTCGTAAACAAGAATTGTATGAAAAGGGCGATGCAATTCAAGGGGCTTTTGTCAAAGAGATTCTTAGAGGCAAGGTGATTCTTGTTTATAACGGCAAAGATGAAATGCTTGACATGAGTGAAGCAGCAAACGTACGATCATCTTATGCAGTCCCTGTTAAAAAAACTGTTCCACGTAAAAGACGGTCCCCCATTGCTGCCGGTCCTGGGACTGGCGAAAAAAATCGATTGTATAAACCTTCGGTGTCACCACGAGGAACACCAAGAAGGGTCATCAACAGACCAAGAGCAATCAGGCCGTCTCGATCAATAAGAAAAGAATGAGCAAGAGATATAACAATTATGAAAATGAAGGTGAATTTGAAGGTGAATTATAAATGAGCAGATTTAAACATTCGCTAGTTGGCGCGGTCATTTTCTGTATGTGTTTAGTACTCAACTGCAGCCTTTATGCCGAGGAGTTACCTCGGCCGATATCCGAGACGGATAAGAGTGGTCAGCGATTCATTACAATTGATTTCGACAATGTCGATATTCAATTGTTTATCAAATACATCAGCGAGTTGACCGGCAAGAACTTTGTGGTAGACAAGGCCGTGCAGGGAAATGTTACCATCCTCTCTCCAACGAAAATTTCAGAAGTAGAAGCTTACAGGGTGTTTGAATCTGTGCTGGAGGTACATGGCTTTACTACTGTTAAGTCCGGTGCAATCATAAAAATATTGCCCTCAGCCCGTGCCCGATCGCAAAATCTGCAGATGCTTAATGCTGGGGTATCGGCTACTCCGGAAGACAGGGTCGTTACGCAACTTGTGCTTTTGAAACACAGTTCTCCTGATGACATAAAAAAGGTCCTGGCACCGCTTGTTTCGCAGACATCTGTCCTTATCTCCCACGCGCCATCGGGCATGTTGATAATTACCGAGACTATGTCTAATATTCAAAAATTGCTTGGCATAATCAAGGTACTTGATGTCAAATCCCGGGAGGAGGAGGTTGCATTTATTCCACTGGTAAATGCCTCGGCGGATGCGATTGCAAAAATTCTCAGCACTGTTTATCAGAAAAGTTCAAGGCCACAAAAGGCGGGAGCGGCAAGGAGTTCAGGTGGAACAATAAAAGTGGTGCCATATGAAAGGGTTAATGCTCTCCTTGTTCTTGCTAATGTCAGAGAACTGGAACGTGTCAAAAACTTGATCGCTGTCCTTGATACAGAGGTGCAGCGGGCCGAAGGGAACATCCGGGTCTATTATCTGCAGAACGCAACCGCGGTGGACCTGGCAGCAGTACTCAACGACCTTCCAGAGGCGCTGGGAAAAGAAGGAGTGCCAAAAGGAAAGGCTGCGGCTATTTCCAAGGACGTAAGGGTGATGGCTGATGAGGAAACTAATTCCCTTATTATTAGAGCGACCAAGGATGAATATGCAGTGCTGGAAGGTGTGATAAGTCAACTGGATATCCCACGGAGGATGGTCTATCTGGAAGCGCTAATCATGGAAGTGGATGTTGATAAAAGTTTTGAGGTCGGAGTTGAATGGGCAACTAACGGAACATTTTCCGATGGAAAATTTGTGTCTGGTTTCAGTGGGGCAGATGGTTTTATTACTGACATTAGTGGTGATCCTCCCGGTGTGTCAAATGTTAATTCTGGCTTTACTTTGGGAGTCCTTAAGCAGGGGATCAACATTGGTGGCCTAGAGTTCGCCAATATTGGTGCAGTGCTTAGAGCATTTCAATCGGATCAAGATGTTAATGTTATTGCTACTCCCCAGATTCTTACAATGGACAATAAAAAGGCTGAAATCTCTGTCGGGGAAAACGTTCCTTTTATCACGAGTCAGAACACCACCGCCGCTGAACAGGATTATACCCAGTTTGAATACAAGGATGTTGCAACAAAACTGTCGATCACTCCTCATATAAACCAGTCCGATGTTCTGCGTCTTGAAATCGAGACGGAAGTGGTGCGGATAAAGGATGGTGGACTTACCCCGACCACCTTTAATAGAACGGCATCGACAACTGTTATTCTCAACGACAGGAGTACGGTTGTGATAGGCGGGATAATTGGTCATGATGGGAATGAGGGTGAGTTTAAGGTTCCAATCCTTGGTGATATCCCCATCCTGGGATGGCTTTTCAGAACTAAGACAAGCACCATTAGAAAAACGAATATGTTTATCTTTATCACGCCCCGTATTGTCAGTAATCCTGCGCAAATTGCGGCCGTTACCATGACAAAAGAAGATGAGATGGGGATGGTGTTACCTGCAATACAAAAAGAGTTGCATAAAGAAGCAAATCTTGACCATGCACTGACACTAAACATGAAAGGGTATGAAAAGCTGCAGGCTGAAGATCTTGTTGGAGCCAGAAGCTATTTTGATGAAGCCCTGAGTATTGATCCAGTTAATCCGTTTGCCCTTATGAATATGGGGGTAGTCTATGAAAAAGAAGGTAAACCGAAGCAAGCTTTAATTATGTATCAAGCTGTGCTTACCGGCGATTCTGATGCAGTTACCGATAGCTCCGCTGGGTCGTCAAAAATGGGAGTACCTTTAAAGACAATGGCCCGGGAAAATATTGATAGGATTCTGAAGACCACTGGTAACCAGTAGTGTCATTAGTGCCTTACTCCAGATTTTCTGTCAAAAAAACAAGAAATCCGAAGAGTGTTTTGAAACTAGGAATTTAAAGTAACCTCCAAGGCACTTATACCCCCTTGTGGGGTGTAGGAAGAGAATACTCTCTGTAAATTAGCTGAACGCCCTGGATATATCAATTTTACAATGAACGTTTACCTACCGAAGTGGGCATGAAAAGAATTGGCGAATTATTAGTTGAGGAATTTGGTCTGGCCTCAAAGGCCCTGGAACAGGCTCTTAATGCTCAAAAAGATGGCGATGACCTGATCGGGGAAATACTCATCAAAAACGGAGAGCTGGACGAATTTACGGTTTTGCAGGTTCTTGGCATTATGTTTGATATGGAAGTTCGGAAATCTTTACCGTCCGATATTAAAACCGATTTCACTGACCGGGTTCCCATAAGTTTTCTAAAACAGCACAAAATGGTTCCGATCGTCACTGCGGATGAAACCTATTTTGCGATTAATGATCCCAATTCTTTTCAGTCTCTTGATGATTTGCGGAGAATTTTGGAACACGAAACATATAAAACTGTTCTGGCTCCTTCCAAGCAAATTGTTAATGCGATCAACTTTGCCTATGATATGACTCAGACTTCAGCTGATGAGGTGATGCAGGATATTGATGATGATGAGGATCCGGAAAGGCTGTTTTCAGAGATTGAGGAGATAGGAGATCTTCTTGACGATACCAGCGATTCACCTGTGATCCGCCTGGTCAATTTAATGTTTTCCCAGGCTGTACGTGATAATGCCTCGGATATCCATATCGAACCATATCAGAACAGCCTGAAGATACGACAGAGGCTCGACGGTATTCTTCACGATATGTTGAGTCCTCCGAAACATGTACAGTCGGCCCTTATTTCCAGGGTCAAAATAATGGCCAAACTCAATATTGCCGAAAAGAGATTGCCGCAGGATGGCAGAATCGAGCTGAAAATCGCTAATAAGGAAATTGACGTCCGTGTTTCGACTCTGCCGACAGCTTTTGGTGAACGTGTGGTTTTGCGTCTGCTGCGTAAATCTACTGTCATGATTTCCCTTACAGATCTTGGTATGCCGCAGGATCGGTTTGTCCATTTTGAAAAAGAAATTAAGGCCCCGAATGGTATTGTATTGGTAACCGGTCCTACCGGATCGGGGAAAACCACAACTCTTTATGCGGCTCTTTCTTCTATTAACAATACCGATATCAATATCATCACAGTTGAGGATCCAATCGAATACCGCATCAGTGGTATTGGGCAGGTACAGGTCAATCCTAAGATCAACTTAACATTTGCTTCCGGGCTTAGATCAATCGTTCGGCAGGATCCGGATGTGATTCTCGTGGGAGAGATCCGTGACACGGAAACCGCTGAAATTGCCATCCAGTCAGCCTTAACGGGCCATCTCGTTTTTTCAACTCTGCATACCAATGACTCGGCCGGTGCAATAACGAGGTTAAGGGATATGGGTATTGAGCAATTTCTTATTGCCTCTTCGGTAAGTGCCATTCTGGCACAGAGATTGGTTCGTATTATCTGCCCCCATTGTAAGGAGGAATATACCCCCGAACCGGAAATGTTGAAAAGAATAGGTGTTGCTGAAGAGGACTGCCATAACCAAAAAGTATACAGGGGCAAAGGCTGTGCAAAATGTTATCACACAGGCTACAAGGGTCGGTGCGGCATTTTTGAATTGCTGCTAATGACTCAGGATATGAAAGCCCTCGTACTGCAGACGTCTGATGCCAATGAGATAAAAAAACGGGCGATTGAGAACGGCATGATCTCTCTCCAGAAAGATGGTGCAATGAAAGTTCTGCAAGGGATCACGACGATCGAAGAGGTGTACAGGGTTTGTCAGTCATAGAATACTGCGATTTACTGATGAGTAAGCAAAATCCTGCCTTTCTTCCCGTTTACCGGAGTTAGGATTTATTCCTGTGGATAAGACAATTGCATTTTATCATGGGCGCAGCATTGAAAACATGAAACCAGTCCTTCCATTTGTCGGTTGTTAGTGCTTTTTGAATAATGTCCAAGGCTTCCTTGTCACGAGGTGATTCCACCGTGGTTTTCTTACCATTTTCACGTTAGATTCGATTGTTTGAAGGTTGTTCAAACCTTTTTTCACCAACGTTTTTATCCTGTTTTATTTATCTTCCCTTAAGGGGGGCTTACGCGAATGATGAGGGCATCTCTTTGTTTTGATGCTGTGCATCCATAATAGCTATACCGTGCCCTTCCACCGATGAGTAATTTGTCAGAAAATCATGTATTCGACAGAGTGTAACGGATTACAAACTTACGTTATCTTAGAGAAGCTCATATCCTTCTGGAATTACATTATTTAAGACATTATCTGTCCATTTTTTTTTGGTGCTTATGGCTACATTATTTGCAGTACAATGGGATTGGAACTCTCGAGGAAAATGAGTTGACAGTGGATTTTCCATCATGTATAAAATTCAACAAAAGAATATAAGTAAAATATTATGCACATATGCCCACAACTGGCCATATGTAGTATGTGTATGCGATTGCAGGTTTTTTTTAACCCTAGTGGTTGTCAGAAGAGTCTTTTAAGTTGTATTTTTTCTTCATATACTCCATTAATGGATGGGTTTTGGTAACAGATCTTTCGGTCTGTTGATCACGGCTGATTGTGTCATTTTGTGGGTTGATCTTCATGACGAGAGTGAGAGAAGTTGTTTCGGGAACATGTCTCAGAGCAGCAATAATTTCTCATATTATACTAGTATTTTTGCAAAATTAGTTCTGCTCAATGGTAAATTAAGCCTTGGCTGCCACATGCCGAGGGGGTTTGCCCAAAATCAAGAGGTTCGAGTATGAAAATCGATGATTTAGAACAGATGGAAAGCGAAGACCTGAGTACTCTCCCGTCAGAAGAGCGTCGGAGGTTTTTAAAGTTTGGCCTGGCTGTCACCGGCATGTATCTCGGGGGAAGTATCTTATCTCTTAGCTCTGTTAAAACTGTTCATGCAGCAGGAGTTGTTCCAGAGGTTGGAAAGTATCCCTATTCTCCCCATTATAGTATGGTTATCAGGGAGAAGCTCTGCATAGACTGTGAGCGCTGTAAAGAGGCTTGTGTCAAAACTAACCATGTACCGTCATATGGATTCAGGACAACTATTCTTGAAAAACGTCGCTCTCTTGGCGGAGACAAATTCGAGACTATTTTTGTGCCTGTACTCTGTAACCACTGTAATCGACCACCATGTGTGCGTGTCTGTCCGACTACTGCCACCTGGAAGGATGAAAAAACAGGTATCGTTGTTATGGAGCCGAGTCGCTGTATTGGTTGTAAAACCTGTATGGCAGCATGTCCTTACAATGCAAGGTATTTTAAAGAGGAAACAAGGGCTGTTGATAAATGTGATTTCTGTTGGGGGTCGCGACTGTCCAAGGGCGAAACGACCACAGCCTGCGTTGAAGCATGTCCGGCTGACGTGCGTGTTTTTGGCAATCTGGCAGATCCGGAAAGCAGGGTATTTCAACTTGTGCACTCACCAGAAACCATGGTGTGGGTGTTACGCCCGGAAACTGGCGCTGTACCGAATATATTTTATATAAATTCCTAAGCTGGAGAGTTATTTGATTTTCTTTTGTCTAAGACAAGAGGAGTGATGGTGATACGTGGGAGAAAAAAAAATGAAGAAGATTCTGATATTAATGGTTCTTGGTGTTTTTCTGCTTTCCGGCGCATTGCTCTCGGCCAGTAGTGATGAACAAGTGCAGGATGAGTATGATGAAGACACCTATGGCCCTAAAGATCCAATTGTCTGGGAAAAGCCCGTTAAATCTGTCGTATTTGACCACAAGGTTCATACTATGACTGCCGAACTGGATTGTGATTCCTGTCATGACGATCTGTTTGAGATGGAGGCTGGAGCGGCTGAAGCAAATGAAGATTTCACCATGGCAACGCTTTATGAAGGTGGTTATTGCGGTTCTTGCCATGATGGTTCTACAGCCTTTGCCTCAAATACCCGTTGCACAACGTGTCATATTGGGGTGCGAGGGCAGGCTCGTCTACTCGGAGAGAGTGGGGCGGTAGAGAAAACTCACTAAGCTGTATCAAAAAGTTAGTTTTCGCCAATTATTGTTTGGGCTGAGTGTAAGCAGGGAAGTTAATAATCTCCAAGATAAGAGACAGTCAGTTTAGTACCTTGTGACAAATCACCTTCTTTTTTTTACAAGAAAGTGATTTGTCACAAGGTACTTATACCCGTCAAGCGAGCACTAAACAGAGCACCCCTCAGGTAAGCGAGTATTAAAAAGAATCCTGGCTTTCTTCCCGTTCATCGGGGTTAGATTGGCAAGAAACGACGTTCAAGTTGAAGGAGAAGAGGAATGAAAGGAAATATTGCTACCACAGCAGCGGCAGCATCAATCAAATTACCGGGAAACAAGTTGATGTGGTTGAGTCTTTTTTTGATTCTGATCGGGGTGGCTGGTGCAGTTTATGCACAAGTGGTCGGTCATCACCATGCATTTGCGAATACTCGGGAGATGCCTTGGGGAATGCTTATCGGCGTATATGCTTATTTTGCTATAATTTCCACGGGACTTTGTCTTCTTGGTGCGTTTAGTCATGCCTTTGGGGGCAACCAAATGGCACCTTTGGCAAACAGGATGGTGTGGCTGTCTATAATTACCTTGTTCGGGGCTTTTACCGTTATTGGACTTGAAATCGAAAACCCCTGGCGCATGCCACTGGGGGTTATTTTATATCCCAATGTGACTTCGAATATCTGGTGGATGGGGACACTGTACGGCATGGCCGTAGGTATAATGTTTCTTGAGCTTCTTCTGATATTGACCAAACGTTATTCGGCGGCTATTTATTTAGGAGTTGCTGCTGCAATTACCGAGTCACTTGCTAACAGTAATCTTGGTGCGGTCTTTGCTTCTCTTCAAGCCAAACCATTCTGGTTCGGTTCGCAACTCCCTATATTCTTCCTCGCATGTGCGGTATTATCCGGTGCTGCAGCCATAGTGATGTTTACCCATTACAGTCATCTTCTTCAAAAACGCCAGATGGACAAGAGTACCTTTCAGGGCTTGCAGACTGCCGGCAAGATCATGGTTCTTATGACCTTCCTCGTCACCCTCGCAACCGTATGGAAATTTATCAATGCGTATGCCAGTAACGATGAATTGATAATGGCGGCTGACTCTCTGTTAAAAGGTCCTCTTTCGACAAGTTTCTGGGTTTTTGAAATTGGTATCGGCCTGGTTTTACCATGTTTGATTCTGGTAATAAGTCGTTTGAAGTCAATGCATGTCATGTCTGCTGCCGCTCTTATGGTCCTCGTTGGACAATTTTTCTCACGCTACAATCTTGTGGTATCCGGAGAAATCGTTCCGACAAATCAAGGATTTGTCGGTGTTCCACAGTATCTTTCTTATATGCCGTCAGCCTCCGAATATCTTTTGGTTATTGCCGCGCTCGGGGTCGTCGGGTTCGGTTTTGTGATTGGAGAACGTTTTTTTGATGAAACTTTCAGGGAAGAAAGTTCTCACTGATGAGTATACGCAGAACATAGTGTTGCAAATTCATCCCGATTTCTAGTTAGCAAAGTTTGTTGGAGTTGTAAGGCGTGGACCATGAAGTCGTAACAATTTACTACAAATAGTATCTGCAGTAACAGAACAGATACGTTGGATATTTATTCCAGAATCACGTATAAAAGGCTCCTGTTCTATTCGTCCTCGCATAAGCTTGATCTTAAATGAAATTTAAAAACGGCCTGTCCACTTTTGTTGGGCAGGCCGTTTTTTATTGGTAAAATCATCTATGCTAAGTGTATTAATTTTCTTCTTTGTCTTCTTTGATCATCGAATGGTTGAACATGAACCGGGCCATATAGAGGAAGGGGGTATCAATAGCGGCAACGATTAATTTTACAACATAAGTGGTTATAAGGATCTGAACAAATTCACTCTGTGGCAACAAACCCCAAAAGGCGATAAAGGTAAAAATCAACGAGTCGATTAACTGGCTGACCATGGTGCTGGCGTTGTTACGCAACCAGAGAAATTTCATGCTGGGGAAGATGTTTTTCCAGAAATTGTAGGCCCAGACGTCATGCAACTGTGAGACACCATAGGCGATAAGAGATGCTAAAGCGATCCGGGGCAGCAGAGCGAAAATATTCTCTAAGCTCTGTTGGATGAAATCGAACTCATTTGGTTTGAACATTAAGGCAAGGTTCATGATGATAACCGTGGCAGTGAGGGAAAAAAAACCGATAAATACAGCTTTTTTCGCGGACTTTTTGCCATAGTTTTCCGAAAGGATATCGGTGACCAAAAAGGAAGATGCATAGGTAATATTGCCGAGAGTCACACCTATTGTCAAAAGATCGACCATTTTCAATACTTGAATGTTGGCCAAAATAGTGGCAATGGGTATCCAGATATAGAGCCCAATTTTTCCGAAAAATCGATATGCCAGGAGGATAGCGGAAAAATTGGCCAACAGTAGGAAAAACCAGAGAACTTCGTTAGAAAGGGTGCCAAACGTAAGAGGAAATGTGGTCATACAATAGGCCTCAATGTAAATATTATTGATTAAGCAGGGAGAAAATGAGCATGACAATGCCCAGGACAGAGAGGCTACAGCATTATATAAACCAAGGCTATAAAGAAAAATCGGTTTTGATAAGGCGGGTAGCCGAGACCGCCGTCGAGTACAGGCAGGAAAAAAATATTAGATGTGGTCAAAGTGCGCAAGTCATGAACTAAATGTAAAAGCAAGAAAGTGACTTTTTCTTTTGTTTTTGTTCTGTCTGTGTAGTATCTCAAATGAGCTTACATTGGTCAGCTGGTCTGATAATAAATCATTGGTCGCAGTTTCTAGAAGGCACTTTGGCGCTTGGTAGGGAGAGTCGTGCTGTAACCTGGGTTGGAATATGAAAGAGATTCATTCGTGAGGTTCTTGTGTATAAAAAAGCGTATCTGCCTGTAAAACAGAAACAGGTCTCGACTCTGGTCTTCGAGCAATTGAGGGACAATATTTATCGTGGTCAACTGGGTCCAGGTGAACGGCTGTTATCAGAGCGCGAACTGGCGAGTACCATGCAGATTAGCAGAACTTCGGTAAGAAACGCTATAACGCAACTTATCACTATGGGGTATCTGGAGACTCGTCAAGGCCAAGGTACATTTGTCGTAGACAGAAGGGGGACGGATGTCAACAATCCTTTTGCAACTATCATCTCTTCTGGTCGTTCATCTGTAGATGAACTGCTTGAGTTTCGAATTGGTCTCGGGACTCATGGGGTGATGCTGGCGTCTGAAAGAGCCACCGAAAGCGATATTAAATTTTTAGAAAGTGTAATGGACAAGTCAGGTAAGAGGGAATCAAATGTCCAGGCAGAAACGGAGGCAGATATTGCCTTTCATATGGGAATTGCCTGTGCAAGCCATAATTCTGTTTATGTTGATCTGACGAGGCAATTCTATGAGTACATGTTCTACAGACTAAAAGAACTACACTCTATTCTCTATGATGTCAAAGCCAACCTTGAGAAAATCGAACAGCAGCATGCGGCAATTTTGCGGGAATTAAGACTCATGACCCTGATGGTGCCTGGGCAAGTATGTTGTATCACATTCAGTTTTTACGTGATGTTCTGCGTGAGCATAATGCAGCCTGAAAATTTACGACTTGGTAAGCATCTCCACATTATGGTGAGCGCAGTTGGTAGCTGGACAATCTGAAATGAGTATATTCCAAAGGAAAAAAAAGGGGAATGGAAAGATTTTTCCATCCCCGAAAAGACGTACAAAGATCTTATTGTCCTTAGTGATCGAAATAGAGTTTCTGGAAATCCTGTACGGCAGCCCGCAGTTTCTCAACATTGCCTAGGTCTATAGTTTGTTTACACTTCATGCTGAAGATAAGCATCTTGTGGAGAGCCGTAATCTTTTTGTCATAATCCTTTGTGTCGAGTTTAATCCGCTGGGTCATAAAATATTGGGTGACAATATTTTGGAGGAGTTCCGCATGTTTTTCCTTGTTGCTAACCCATCTTACCAGCTGATTGGCGTTATTGTTGCTTTTTTCCAGTTCGGTAATCATTTTCATGGATTTTTCGATTGTAGTGGCGTGTTCAAAAATCATATTCATACGCGCCGTGTCATCGTAGATACCGCACGGAATTTCGCAGTGGGCTAATGCGCTACTGGAAAAAAAAGCCAAGGACGAGAGCATGACGAGTAAGGTGAGCAGTCTTCTTTTCATTTGAGCTCCTCTTTATGTTGTTGTTGTGGGGAATTTAGGCAAGGTGCTAAGGGTTGCCTCCGTCTTGTCAGTATCTTTCGAGTCAATATATGCAGCTGATATAGTTTGTCAATAAAATCAATATACATTACCTCTGAAACCGGTAAGTGAGCTGGTACCTGTTGAAAATCGAAGGTGAAAATTGGAAGGTGAAAGATTCGTGGGTGTTTTCTGAAACTTACGATCAGGACGTTTTTATGACGATCAGGGTAATATCGTCTTCTTGGGCAAGATCTCCTCTGAACGCATCTACTTCTTCGACTATAGTTTCCTGAATGACTTTGGCTGAGTCTTGGGCGTGATCCCGGATTATCTTTTCTAGCCGCTTGTGACCGAAAATTTCCTGGTTTTTGTTGCGGGTCTCATTGATGCCATCGGTACCAATGAGAATGATATCTCCAGTCTGGCAGGCAGACATAATGCTATCCTTAAAACCGTAGGTGTCATCCACCCCGAGTACAAGTCCGGTCCCATCAAGATGTGAAATAGTCTGAGACTGGGCGTGGAAGACTACAGCCGGTTCATGTCCTGCCCGAACCCATTTAAGGTTTCTTGTTCGGGCGTCGATTTCCAAAAAAAACATGGTGGTAAACCGACCACTCTTTGAGCAGTCGCGGGTGATATGGTTGTTGATATTTTTTAAAATCTGGGCCGGACTTTGGTAATCCCAAATCGCTGAGATAAGGAAGGCCCGCACCGAAGTCATCAGCATGGCTGCCCCGACGCCGTGACCGCAGGCGTCGGCAACCACAATACCTAGTTTGTCGCCCGGAAGGAGGAAGTAGTCATAATAATCGCCACCCGTTTCGTCACAGTAGATGGAGGTGCCGCTGATATCAAAATTATCAAGATAGGGACTGCGGTTGGGAAGCAGGTTTTGCTGAACCTCTTCGGCCATTTTTAGTGAACTGATCAGTTTAAAACGATGCCGCAGTCCATCGATCATATGGTTAGTGTGTTCGGCGATGATGCCAAATTCATCGAAGGTGGCAACGGGTACTTTTGTTGAAAGATCTCCATCTTTTACCCGTTCCAGGACTTTGGTCTCGTTGTCAAAAAGGAGTTTTAAATTTCGGGAGTAGGAGAAGATGAGGTTTACTATCAATACCATGAGGATGGCCATAATGAAAAACACCTCATAGGTGACAGAAAGTTGTGCTGCATAAATGGATTGCTCGTCCTGGGCTGTCCTGGCCAACCATTCGATATCTCGGTGAAAGACCAGAATAAGTACGAGAGATATCAGAAAAGATGTAGCCACTGCAACAAAGGTGAATTTACGAGTTATGGGGAAAAGGCGCTTTGGCAGAGATGATCTTGAATTTTGGTTTTTTGCCTTAAGTATGACCTTTCTTTCTTGGGCAAGTGAGGAGTCGAGGCCGATAAAAAAGCCAGCTATAATGCAACCGATCATCAGTGAAGCGAGACTGAGCCACGGAATGTCAAGTACGATTTTATCGTAGCCATTAATAAATACTCCTGCGATAAGGCAGAGTGTCAAATCAAGGATAAAGGCCTTTTTCGGTTGGGCCATTTCAGGAGCAGAATTGACAAAGGTTCGGTACAAAGAAGGTCTGGCCACCAGTACTGACAGGAAGCCGATCAAAATAATGATCCCCAGGTTCACGGGGGATAGCGAGGCTAAAAAAGGTCAGACCTGTCCACCGTAGTACGTAAGTGCAAGAACTGTAAAAGTATACTGAACGATGACTCTCATAATTTAATTTTTCTTTAAATATACGGACCTGCGGACAAATACACTCTCACTTACTGCCATGTAAAGTGGTGGTCTGAACTCCTCCTGCTGTGCGGAGGAGTTCAGATTTCAGCAAAAAAATCAAGCTTTGTTTGGGTCAAAATATTTGAATTTTTGTTCATTGAGAATATTGTCAACAGAACGCATATTTCCTTTCATATAAAAAATATTGGGCCTTGTATCATCTGCTGGGCGTATAACCCAAACTTGCTCTTCAAGTTGGTGTATAAGCTTATAGACAATATTGTCAGGGTCTGTGAGATTGCCAAATGTTCTTGCTGCAGTGGGACAAGCTGCTGAACAACCAGTTTGTGTTTCACCTTTAGATAATCGCTTGTCCCAGCAAAAATCACACTTGTCAACTGCACGTCTTTCAACATTGAAATATCTCGCATCGTATGGACAGGCAAGCATGCAGGTTTTACAACCTATACATTTTTTGCTTTCCATACGGACAATACCTGTAACTGCATCTTTATAGGTAGCCTTGGTTGGACACGCTCTTACACAGGGAGCATTATTGCATTGATTACAGAGTACAGGAATAAATTCAACCTGTTTGTCGAGGTTGCCTGTATATTTTTTAGTCAGGATTCGGGTTCTATAACCATCTTCCGGTACATGATTCGTACTATTACAGGCATCGACACATTTTTCACAGTCAATACAGAGAGACTGGCGAATAACCATACTATAGTGAGGATTGTAGGGGTATTTTTTTATAAAATCAGCTCCGCCGCCAGATGCGTGTGCAGTACCAATTACCGAGGTTAACGACAGTATTTTTCCACCAGCGTATACACCGGCAATAGCGAGGCCGAGTTTCAGGAATTTTCTTCTTTCCTGTGTAGTGACTGATTCGGTGCCCTCATTTTTTAGTTTATCAAAGCTTATTTTTGGAAATATCATGATATAATAGTCTTTCCTATTCGTTCAATTTGGTGATGTTAGTGTCTTAAACTCAATTTCCGTGAAGGCACTTATCCCAAGGCTGCCTTTTTTATGGGATACGTATCTAGCTGATGTGTTTTTTAAGAGTGACACTCAGTTCAATTACCAGATTCTGTGGTGACGTTTCATAGCATCTTCTTCTGTTTCACCTTCTTCCATAAAATGGATGGCACCACAACCGGGGCAGATATAGCCACCCTCAGGAACAATCTCATGCTTCTCAAGTTGATGACCGTTGAGCATTTTTTCACCCGCAAAGTAGGCCAAACCAATAAAGCCAATACCAAAGAGCGAAGCCATGATTTCATGAAATGTTGGGGTGTAGGTAAGAAGGTTGGCTCCTTCGACAACACCGAGTGAGTGGTAGACCGATTCCATCTGACCGGGAATAACGATGTCATAGCGCATGAAGAAAATACCGATCATCATGAGACCTGTAGACCATAGGATCAAGTTGAAGTTATTTCCTCTTGAACGAATTAGAAGGTATAGCGGCAAAAACATACCGAGGAAAACTTCAAATACCCAGAAGTTAACTGCATAATCACCTGTTAGAAGGGACATGATGACCAGTTCTTTCCCTTCTGACACCATTCCTGTAATAATTTTCCAGATAGTAAAGAAGATTATCACAGAAATCAGGAAAATGGTGACCTGAGTCACTGCCTTTACCGCACGTTCCATGCGCTGGTTCATGATTTCAGGATTAATTTTCCAACCAAGAGTCGTGAAAAAAAGAATCGCACAACCACCTGACATTGCAGCAGAAAAAATAAAATAAATAGGAAGGTACGGTCCATACCAGAATGGACGGCCATGCAACATTCCAAATACAGCACCAAGGTTACTATGAGCGGCTACACCTACAACTAATCCAAAGAATCCCATCAATCTGGACAGCGTATGATTTTGTTCAAGCAGAAAATAATACTCAATGAGCATGAAGACCAGGTAGGCACCATAGAGAGTTCCCATCCACCACATATTTGAAACAAAGTTTGGTGAGAAAACATTCCAGATCGCCATTCTGAAGGGATTTTCAATATCAAAGAAAATAATACAAAATCCACCAAACATAAATATAATCGACATGAAGACAGCACGCTTGGCAATAGGCATAAATGCTTCCCCGCCAAAGACATGGCCGATAGATGATACAATACAGAGGCCTGTTGAGGTCACGACACAAAAGATGTATACCGCAATAAGGAGTCCCCAGGAAATTTGCCTGGTTACGCCATAAACATGATGATATCCAACGAATAATGCGTGCAATCCAACTGCTGCACCTGCCAGGGTCAAAAGGACAAAAAAACCCATTAAAAATTTGTAACCGGGGCTTGCATCTTTCAAGGCTGCTACCCCATGAAATCCCCACTTTTTGGAAATATTAATAATTCTGCCAGCCATTTTTTCCTCTCTAAAATTTATAAATCACACGATATAGTAGAAACCTGCAAACCCTGGTAAACGGGAGGAAAGCCAGGAGTTTTTTTAATCCTGCCAACGATTCAATCGCGTTTAGTGGCTACTTTTTTTATGTGCGTCTTTTTGGGTGTCTTGGCCTGTCTGTTCTTCTAGACCTTTCACTCCAATATGGCAGACAGTACACCGGGTCAGGTAACCAAAAGCCTGCGATGAATCATGACATGTACCACAATATTTTTTATGAAGATTTATGAGGTATTCTCTTTTCTCAGCAGGATTGTCAGAAATAACTAGTTCCTGATTTTCGACAGTACCCACTGTCATGGAGAAGACTTGTTTATGGCAAGATTCGCAGGAAAGCTTTGCTTTTTCCACATGAATAGAGTGATCAAAAATGACTGATTTTACAGGTTTTGTGAAGATAATTTTTTCTTCGGGTGGGAAGTGACAGGATTCACATTGAGTTGCAGAGTCAAACGCATCACCACCATTGTGACAGGAACCGCAGTATTGACCGTC
This sequence comes from Desulforhopalus sp., assembly GCA_013139415.1. Taxonomy (GTDB): domain Bacteria; phylum Desulfobacterota; class Desulfobulbia; order Desulfobulbales; family Desulfocapsaceae; genus Desulforhopalus_A. The sequence goes on along the minus strand of WTAT01000424.1, from coordinate 8,321 downwards.
TTTAAAGGCGACCATTGTGAAATTTTTATTAGCAGTTGCAGCACCTTTTTTCATGGCAAATATTTCACTGTGACAATTTTCGCAGTCAAGCCCAGAGTCTTCGGTATGGGAAGTGTGGCTAAATGTCACTTTTGTTGGCTCATTCCAGATAAGTGGCTCCTCGGAAACGGCATGGCATGCTTTACAGTTTGTGTTTGTTGCAAATGCGGTGTCACCATCATGACAACTTCCACAAAATTGACCTTCGGCCATTGCTTGCATGGTGAAATTGTTGCTTTCTACAGCAGCACCAGTCTCCATGACAAACAAATCGTCATGACAATCAGCACACTCAAGTCCTGCGTCCATAGTGTGCGTTTTATGATCAAATGTAGTCATGGCCGGTTGATCCCAGACAATTGTGGTTTCGGGACCATACGAGTCAGCATCATATTTCTCGTCGGCGAATCCATTGCCGGCAAGAAAAAAATATACCAAAAAGATTAAAAAACTTGTCTTCAAGAAAGGATGTTTGATCATTGGGGTGCTCCTGTAGGTAGTGGTCTGAATAAACTGAAAAATATTCGGATATAGCGTTATACAAAGTTTATTTTTCTGGTACAGGTCAGAAAGAGACTCTTAAATCTCTTTATTAAGCTGAGCAATACGTTCAGCGGCATCAATTATATTATGAAGAATTTCTGTTTCTTCTGCACTTATTCCTACTTCCCTATATGAATCTTCCAATAATTGAGCGTAGTTAATGATGCCATTCGACAAATTCGTACTTTTGTTGATAATGGTAGCAAGTTGTTCCTTATGGAGTTGTTTACCACTTTCATCCTTTGAACGGTTATTGCTCTTCTTGAGTAAATCATTTACTGCATCTGTAAACAGGGTCACTTCAGAACAGGCCTCAGTATCGTAACTGAAACCACTGACGAGTACATCAGGGTCCTCAGTTTGTTTTACGATGCGAAATATGGGAGCCATTGTTTTTTTGTAGAGAAAAAGAAGTGAAAAGCTAATGAGACTGATTACAGCACCAAGGGCACCAATCATTACTGTCTGGAACTGTATAACTTTTGCTCGCATTTGGCTGACAATGATCCTGTCAAATTGCATCAGATAATCTGCAAGTATGCGCATTTTTCCCTGCAAAATAAGACTGTGATCAACCTTATCCCTGCTGGACAGAATTTTCTTCAACGAAATGGCTAAGCCCGAAAGGTCAACTCGTTTTGCCATATCAATTCGATATTCTCCGGGGATAAGCGTATTCTCCTGGAGTCTAGCCAGTGTAGAATTCAGGTTCTTGAGCTGGTCAGCAGTGTTGTCAATTTTGCCCCAGTCTTTTTCAATCAGAGAGGTCGTGATCTGTTCACGAATAGTTGAGAACTGAAAGATCATCTCCTCACTTTGAGTGATGATGGTATTGTATCTTTCAGTGAGTTGGTATTGGCGTATACTAAAGATAATAACCAATAGCAGCAGTGCAGCTACACCCGTAAAGGCTATATAGCCAGTTTTTTTTAAGGAATTCATCGATTATTCCAATTTCCGCTTGGAGTGGGTGCAACTATCAGCCGCAGGACAAGTTTCACATTGATGAGTTTCCTCTATTCCGGCTTGAATCTTTTCAGTGAAATGACACGACATGATAATCTCAAAATCTTCCTCATCAAGAGTCTCAACTTCAAGAAGGATAGCAGCAAGCTGTTTGAGGAGGTAATATTTCTCTTTAAGAATTACTACGGCATCTTTGTTACAGGTTTTAAGCAAATTTCTGATTTCTTCGTCAATGAACTCTGAGGTCTTATCGCTCATTTCCATACGTCTCGAAGTACCACCAAGAAACCCTGCGTCATCAACGACCATTGCTTGGGGGCCGACGGTTTCACTCATTCCCCATTTGCAAATCATATTAGTGGCAAGTTCAGTGGCCTGTACGATATCGCCCTGGGCTCCGGTCGTTCGTTGCTGAAAAGCTATCTCTTCTGCGGCCCTGCCGCCCATCAAGATGGTGATTCTGCTTTTAAGATATTCAAAGCTGTAGCTGGTTCTATCACTTACGGAGAGTTGTTGGGTCTGTCCAAGAGCACGTCCTCGTGGAATAATAGTTATTTTGTGAATTGGATCCGAGTTAGGTAATAATTTAGCAATAATGGCATGTCCGGCTTCATGATAGGCCAGCACCTTGCGATCTTCTTCAGAGATGATCATCCCCTTTCGTTCTACCCCCATCAAAATACGATCCCGGGCATGTTCAAAGTCTATATAGTCAACGACATTTTTGCTATCTCTGGCTGCCATAAGAGCAGCCTCGTTGACTAGATTTGCAAGCTCTGCACCTGTAAAACCGGGGACCATCAGAGCAATTTTAGACAAATCAAGATCTGACGCAAGAGCCACTTTTGCCCCGTGGACTTCGAGGATTGTTTTTCTTCCTTTTATATCGGGGGGTAAAATAGTAACTTGTCGATCAAATCGTCCGGGCCGTCTCAAGGCTGGGTCAAGAATATCGGGTCTATTTGTTGCAGCTATAACTATAATTGTATCAGAGGTAGTGAAGCCATCCATTTCAACGAGCAGTGCGTTAAGTGTCTGACTCCTTTCATCCTGTCCGCTGGCCGTTGCCCCTCCGGCACGTTTTCCTCCAACTGCATCGATTTCATCAATAAAAATTATGCAGGGGGCTTTGGTTTTCGCTTCTTTGAAAATATCCCTTACCCTGGAGGCGCCAACACCTACAAACATTTCCACGAAGTCAGAGCCACTGAAATGGTAAAATGGCACTTTTGCTTCGCCGGCAATAGCTCTTGCCAGTAGAGTTTTACCGGTACCGGGAGAACCCTGCAACAGTACTCCCTTTGGACTAACTGCCCCAATTTGGCTGTATTGGTCGGGATTTCTTAAGAAGTTGACAATTTCCTGTAACTCCTCAAGAGCTTCGGGTATTCCTGCTACATCATCAAATGTAAAAGTTTTGTGCTTGCCATCCGGCAAGATGAGCTTATCAGAAGCGAATTTAGACTCAGCTTCCTTTTTCTTCTTACTCAAGGAAATAATGACCGTCAGAGCAAGCATAATAATGTAGAGCAGGACAGTGCCATGAAAAATCTGTTCGGATCTATCCTTTTTGAAAATAATCTGGATATCTTTTTTCTGAAGCTCAGAAATCAGTTTTTCGGCATTAGGTACTGTGGTTTCGTAACTATCTCCATCCGTATGTTGAGCAACAACTTTGTTGCCTATGAAGGTAATTGTTGCAAGATCATGGTTGGCGAGACAATAGCGAAATTCACTATAGGTTACTGATCTGAATCTATGCTCAATATTCCAGATTCCATATCCAAGGATGAGCAATACGGTAAAGAATAAAAAAATGATGAGATTGCGAACTAAAATTGGCATTAATTACTTTTATATTTAGATAATTATCATGTTTTCAGTCAGTTGAGTAGAGTCCTGCGATTTATTGAAAAAGCTTAATTCAAAACACAAAAACTCTTACCTAACAGGTTTCTGTATGGGACAAGAGAACGATAATGGCTTTCAAAATGTAAGAGATCCCAAAAAGACATTTCAGTAAAAAGAATAAGTACCTATTTTTATATCATATACGATAAAAGCCAGTGAGATAATATTCTCTCTGGCTTAAAAAAATCTCATGACAAAGTAAATTTGTCATGAGATTATATTGTACTCTATAAAATAAAATATTTACATAGCTCCAAACATACTCTTAACAAGAGCAACGGGTCCACCTGTGGAAATAAAAGCACTGGACAAACAGACTACAGCCCAAACTCCAATTATTGCGGCAAAACCGGCTGTAATATATGTTCCGACTTTGTAGAGTTCACTGCTGGTTTGTTCAATTTCATGAACAGTGGTGGTAGTAGATGCTGTCATTTCTCTAGCAATTGCTTTTGGTTCCACGAGAGATACCTCTTATTAGACTTTTTCTCAGAAGATCTGAGTGACATTAATTTGTGATTGCTTTAAATAAATTGCTTAAAAGCTCAAAGGGTCCACCGCTGGTAATAGTGCCAGCAATAAGGCAGATGGTTGCCCAGCAACCAATGACTCCGGCAGAGACTGCAATGGCATAAACACCTACTTTAGAGATTTCAGTGCTGACATCAACTTTTGACTGAGCCTGATCCATGGTTTTTTCAGTAGAGTGTACAATAGTCATTGTAGATTCCTCGGATTATGGGTTTTTGTTAATTGCGATTTATCCGCTAATGGCAGTAATATAGCTCGACACTAGACTTACCGGCCCACCACTGCTGATCATGGCTGAGACGAGACAGACTACAGCCCAACATCCAATGAGTACTGAAGCAACACCAATCGCACCAACACCAATCTTGCTGCTTTCAACACTTGCGGTATCAATAGCAATACTTTTCCCCCTGGTCAATGCGGTTGCGTTTTTCATCGTTTTCTCCTTTAGGTCTGTTTTGGTTACAAGCTGTATGTTTATATTAGTCGCTTTATACATGATGTATGCATGGTTCATGCCAAAGTTTAGCTTATCGTGCGCTATAAAACAACCTTGATAGTCAACACTCTGAAATCACATCTGTAATGAGATGAATACCTCTCGGAGATCCTGTTGCAGGGAAAAGAATTAGAAATAAGGATTAGTGTTGCGAAAGTGTAGCGCAGGGACGTAATTATGTTGCATATGTGTTGCGTGCAACGTATATGCAACATGTTTCCGGTGCTAACTGTTGTTCTTTATGGAGAATGGTTTCGCAATATTACCAGCAATATCAAGTCGTTGCATTTTACGATATAGGGTGGAGCGATCTATGTTTAGCATACGTGACGCTTTGGCTTTATTACCATGTGCACGTTTCAGAATATCTATAATCTCATCCTTTTCACTAACGTACGGGGGAAGAGTTGCTTCGTGGTTCATCTGCGATTTTGTTTCTACAGGTTCATACGTCTGTAACTCAGGATTTTGAATCTCTTCGGGGAAATGTTCAAGAGAAATAGTTGGCCCTTCACATAATACACAGGCTCTCTCTATAACGTGCCTAAGCTCACGAACGTTGCCTGGCCATGAATATCGAGCCAGTAGTTCCATTGCCTGATCCGAAATGCCATGAATGTTACGTTTGAGTTTCTCACGAAAAAGAGAAAGAAAGTGATGAACCAGGATAGGAATAGAGTCCTTTATCTTACGCAAGGGTGGTAATTTTACCTCGACAACCTTTAGTCGGTAGTAAAGATCTTCGCGAAAGCTGCCATCCTTAATTTTCTGTGAAAAATTAGCATTGGTCGCAGCAATAATCCTGACATCGACTTTGATTGGAGTATTCTGACCAACAGGCGTAAAAGTTTTTTCCTGAAGAAACCTGAGTAAACGCAATTGCATACGGGGAGTAATGTCTCCAATTTCATCGAGAAACAGTGTCCCTTTGTCCGCAAGCAGTAGCCGACCCTGCCGATCAACATTTGCTCCGGTGAACGAGCCTTTTTTGTGACCAAAAAGCTCGCTTTCGAGCAATTCTTCTGAAATCGCTGCACAATCAACTTTAATGAGCGGCATATTTCGACGAGAACTTTCTGCATGTAATGCTTCTGCCGCAAGTTCCTTCCCAGTACCAGACTCACCCGTAACCAAAACGGCCGTATCCACTTTGCCAACATTTTCAATTAACTTGTAGACACCTTGCAGTATATGACTGGAACCGACATAGCCATAAAACTTATTTCTAGAATTGGCAACAACCTCAGGTGTAGGGAGGGTGATATCTCTTGCCACAATGACAACACCATCGAATTCATCAAAGCCATCTTTCAATGGTGCTGCGTTGAGACTTATAATTCGTATATTACCGTCAAGTTTTCTGCATTCAACTTGATGTTCTCGCACTTCATGACCGCTTGACAATACCTGTTTTGCATCAAGCAGGCAGGCTCTTCCCATTTCATTTTGATAGGATTCAAGATCCGTTTGTTTCGTAGACGAAGAATAAAGAAGCCATTCTTTTGCAGTTTCATTGAGCTGCACAACCTTCATTTCATTATCTATTGTAATAATAGCATCACGAACAGAACTGAAAATTGTTTCAAGATATCGCTTGAATTTGTCATTTTCTTGTAAAAGTTTTTTCTTCTCGTTTTCCAGTTTCCAATGTTTTAGCGCCTGTCGGACAAATTTTAGCAGTGTTTCTTTATTCACAGGTTTAGAAATGTAATCAAATGCACCGTAGCGGACTGCATCAGCTGCTGTATCCAGATTAGGAAAGCCGGTAACCATAACTACAGGACATTCCAGTCCCGATTCCCTGATGATTTGCAGAAGATCAGTTCCTTTCTTTTCTTCGAGCACTATATCACTGATTATGAGATCAAACTCCTGCTCTTTGATAGCGACCAATGCTTCATTAAAAGTAGCGGCGGTAGTTATAGGCCCATATCCTTCACGCGCGAGAAACATTTCAAAAGTGAGGCGAATGCTTGCCTCATCATCAATTATCAGAATACGAGCATCTTTATCCTGGGATATCAGATTATCCATATGAGTGATTTTAGAAATAGTTTTCTTGTCTTTTTTACCCCTCAGGGGGGGTACTGAAAAGAGCACCCCTTAGGGAGGTATTGAACTGAATGATAGGCTTTCAGGAGTAAGGCACTAAATATCGGATAAGGGGAGTTCTATTATCATCTTGGTATATTTATGCATAATTGAATCAACCTTGATTGTGCCACCATGATCTTGAACTATACCATAGCTTATACTCAGCCCCAGCCCGGTACCCTTGCCGGACGGTTTGGTAGTAAAAAATGGTTCAAATAACCTCTTAAGAATACCTTGGGGAATGCCAGTGCCAGAATCTTTAATACAAATCTGAATGATCGTTTTATTTTTCTCTTTTATGAACGACCCGCAGCTTATTTCAATTTTCTTGTCTGGTGAGGTGTTAGGGTACCGTTCATTTAAAGCAAACCTGGCATTACTTATTAAATTCAAGATAACTTGTTGAAGTTGAGTGAAATTTCCTGATATTTGACAAGGGTCTTCTGGGTAATCTGTTTGAATTTTGATACCGTCTTTTTTACACTGATGTTTAACAAGAGAGAGGCTATCTCTGATTACTTGTAATAGGTCAATCGGTTCGTTGCCAGTTTCAGTTTCCCGGGCGAAGGAAAGAAGATTTTTAGTGATGAGTGCTATCCTTTCTCCTTCATTAACTATCCTACCTAAGAGTTCGGCTTGAAGAGAATTTTTTTCGCTGTCATCGAGAAGCAACTGCGCGAAATTAATGATTCCGGTAATGGGATTATTGACCTCGTGAGCTACACCAGCAGCAAGTTCACCGATCGCAGCCATCTGAGCAGTTCGTAGAGAGTCAGCTTTTCTCATCTCCGCGCTGGTCAACTCCCTGGCGACAAGAAGGATTTTCCGAACAGTTCCATCCTTGTCTTTGACTGGTGAAATTGTCAGTAGATATTCACCGGCAAGGCCGGGAAGAGTTGTCTCTTCAACACGCGCTGAACAGGTAAGTAAGAACTCTTCGAGTGGACATTTAATATGTGGTGAGCTGCCACCATGAATGATTTTACAGATTCCTTGGCCAAGAATTTCTGATTGTTCTTTTTTAGCAGCTTTAAGAGCCGCATTGTTAGCATCAAGAATCACTCCTTCAGGAGTGACGACAAGGACTGGGGCTTGAATTGCCTGAAAAAGCTCATTCCCTACACTGGTGAGGCAAAGCATGGGTGCTTTAGAATGTTTCTGCAGAGAGGTTTGTTGGCGATTGTTGGTTTTTTTTTCTGACATGATTTCAAGTGATAGTCTAACCCCGGTAAACGGGAAGAAAGCCAGGACTCTTTTTAGTAACCCTTTGAGGGGTGTTCTTTTTAATACTCGCTCGGAGTCTGTCGCTTACCTGTCGGGTACTCTTTTCAGTATCCCCTCGGAGTCTATCGCTTACCTGAGGGGTGTAAGTGCCTTGAGACAGATTGTTTTCTTGTTAAAAAACAAGAAAACAATCTGTGAGGTACTAATCCCGGTTGACCTGGAAAGTCTGTTAATTATATTGGCTCTGACATTCCACTGACTTTTTCAAAATATATTATATAAAAGCACCACACAAGGGGCATAAAAACCTTTCGCAGATTATTACCATTGATAAAAAAACAAAAGATAGGCGTAGACTTAAGAATAAACTGTAAGGCACTAATCACGCTAGAGCAGTAAAAATCTCACATTGGAGATGGTTAAGCAGATAAGCATAGACTTCGGATGAAGATTGCTATGCCCTTAGGGTAGTTTTTACGACACCATCAATCATAAAAGTGGTCCGTTTCGCTTA
>WTAT01000043.1 GCA_013139415.1 Desulforhopalus sp. | reverse complement strand
GATCAACATTTGATCTCAAGTAGATGTGGCAACGACTATCCCAACATCACTCACCATGGAATGCTCGGCAAATTCACCTGGGATGACCGAAAAATTGCGATGGTACATTATCCGGAACAAGCACGAGAGCTTGCCAGCCTGTCCAACTATGATATAGTCTGTTGTGGTCATTCCCATCGCTATGGAATAGAATATCTCGGCAATACTCTGCTCATCAACCCCGGTCAGCTTCTCGGGGAAGACGATCAGGCCGGTTTTGTTATTCTTGACTTTAATCAGTGGGAGATACAACATATCCATGTTGGAGGATGTATGTTTGACCACGAGATTACCACGTATGCGGAGCCACCCGCACTGCTGCCTGGACGAATTTCGACATAAATCGAAGATGCTGGGTTGTATACATTATATAGATCAATTAATAGATGTCAGGTAAGCGACCTGGCCAAAACCATTAACCATAGTTCTCTTTTTTATTAACGGGTAAACATGACAGAAACAGACAACGAAAGCTTTGAAGAGCTATTCAAGGCGGAAAAAACCAAAAAGATCAAACACCTGACCCCAGGACAAAAAATTAAGGCCACCATCGTCGGTATTAACGATGAGACGACTTTTCTTGATGTGGGCGGAAAAAGTGAAGGTGTCCTCCAAAGTTCCGAAATACGGGATGGTGAAGGCAATTTCATCCACCAGATGGGCGACGCAATTGAGGTGTATTTTCTTCAGGCAAAGGCGTCTGAACAGCTTTTCACGACATCCATCGGTTCCGGGGCCTCCAGTGCCCACCTTGAAGAAGCCTTTCGAAGCGCTATTCCAGTGGAAGGCTTTGTTAAAGCTGAGATTAAAGGCGGCTTTGAGATCACCCTTGGAGGCAATGTCCGTGGTTTCTGTCCCTTCTCTCAAATGGGCCTTCGCCGGGTTGAGGATGCTTCCAAAGAGTATCTGGAAACCCATATGAAATTTCAGATTACCCGGTTTGAGGAAAACGGCCGCAATATAGTTCTTTCGGCAAGGGCTATTCAGGAAGCTGAACGGGCTGAAATGCGAGATAAATTACAGGAGACTCTTGAGGAAGGCCAGACGATCGAAGGTGTCGTCAGCTCTATCAGAGAATTCGGTGCTTTTGTCGATATCGGCGGAATCGACGGTCTTATCCCCATCTCAGAAATCGGTTGGAGCCGGGTTGAAAATGTGGAAGAATATTTTACTGTCGGCCAGAAAGTACAGGCTGTAATAAAAAAACTGGATTGGGAAAAAGATAGAATTTCTCTGAGCTATAAGGAAACTCAGGCCGACCCATGGGACGAGGCAGTCAATCTTTTTCCGGAAGGCACAACCCATATGGGAACTGTGGCAAGGCTTGCACAATTCGGTGCCTTTGTAACTTTAGCCCCAGGCATCGATGGATTAGTCCATATCTCAAAACTCGGCAGTGGCCGACGAATCAATCATCCTCGGGAAGTCCTGGAGGAAGGTCAGAATATCGACGTCAAAGTCGACACAATAGATCTTGCCGAAAAAAGGATCAGCCTGGTACCGGCTGATTATGTGTCGGCTGAGGCTGAACAAGACAAAGAACGAGGCGAATATAAATCTTTTATTTCTAAAGGAAAAAAGAAAAAATCGTCAAACGAGCTGGGCAGCCTTGGAGCTCTGCTCAAGGCTAAAATGGCCGAAAAAGATAAATAGTTTTTCCTCATCGATACCTGCATTATCGACGCCACCGATTATATCGGTTGGCGTCGAGTCCAACTTACCGCAATACACTCGTAGTAAATCATACAGTCTCAGTTAAATGATATTTTCTATCGTGCATACCGATCATCACTACTGCCAGAAGAGACAATAGTAGAACAGCAGAACCAGTGACATAGTAAGCCCAGCCAATCCCCCAACTATCCATACTAAAGCCCGCCAGGACTGCACCGGTGAAGACCCCCGCACTCATGGCAAAGCTAAATACCCCCATCATCGTGCCATGCCCGTAATGTCTTTTGGCCTCCAGTGAAGCATAACCACCCAGCACAGCCCAGATGGCCGCCTCCACAGTACCCATAAAAAGATAGGCAATTGCCATCTGAAAAAAGCTATCAATCTGAGGGATGGTCAAAATGACCAGGGAAAGAACGATGCTGCTCACCAAAAAAATCAGCAGCTTGTTATACTTGTCGGCAATTTTGCCGAAGGGGATTTGAAATACGGCATTTACCAGCGTCCTGCAGGCAATAATAACACCTATCTGCACCCCACTGCTATCCTGCCATGTCGACATAATAAGTGGCAGAAAGGCCATGCTCGGGACCATGACAATCATGGTCGTATATCTGGCCAGGAGAATTCCGCAGGTTTTGCCGTTTGTCAGCATACTGCGTAAACTTGACAACAATGGTCTTGCCTTTTGCTGGTCCGAAGCGATTTGACCGGGCATATACAAAATAACCAGAATAAAGGCCAAAAAACTTAAGCAAGCCATGGTATAGAAAACTGACGGCAATCCCCAGTTGTCAGAGAGCAGACCACCAATTATCGGACCACAACCAATACCACTGAAAATCGCAATGTTGAGATAGCTCATATAGCGCCCTTCGTGTCCTGCCGGCGCGAGAAAACTCATATAGGCCATGGCAATTGGAACAATCATGGCCGAACCAACTCCGTGAAAGGCGCGAATGATAATCAAATGCGGCACTCCGGTCGCATGAGGAATTAACAATCCGACCAGACCGTAGACAAAAAGTCCGGTCGTGAGAAAGTTTTTTCTCCCCCACCGATCGGAGAAATTACCAACCACCGGCTGCAGCAACCCTCTGGTAACGGAAAAGGCGGCGATGATCATGCCGAGAGCAAACCCGCCTGCCCCGAGTTCACTGGCAAAAACAGGCATCACCGGCACGATTATGCCGATACCAAGCAAAGCAATAAAAACTGAGAGTAGTAAGGTGATTAACGTATTATTCTTCATTTCTATTTTCTATGCTGCTCTCTGCAGCCTTGAACGTAACCGGTAAATAACGAGGGCCAAATTCCCCTGATGCGGAAAAGGAGCTTGACATCCACCCTAAGCTCAGCCATATTACGATTTTGAAATTAACTCCATACTGTTTGTTTTTTCTTGTTATCTACTTAATTCGTTTATTAAGCGGTTGACTGGTTAAATGACCAAGAATGACTCTTTATCATGATTTCTGTATATACCAGTAATAGTCGCTATCTGTATATTCCATTTATATTTCTTCTAGTCTTTTCCTGCATCGCTTATATCTACATCGAACGAACTGCCGACCTTGACCTTAAACATTTTGAAACCCAGACGGTCATTCTTGCCGACGACATCTGGGCGTTGAATCAAAGTGGGGCAAACGCTTACCTGCAATTAGCTGTCAAAGCCAACCATTACAAATCCCTCTCCGTTTCCATACCGGGAACCGAAAAATTTATCTCGGTCAGCAGTCCCCCTTTAAACGGTTTGTCGCTTTTTCTCTACCAGATAAAACTCATCGGAACAAAAAGTCTTTCTCGGAAGATTATGCATGATGACCAGGTTATCGGCATCCTGAATGGAGAGAAGTATGTACGGGTTATCTTTCCGCTCATCAATATCCTCATTTTTCTTCTGCTGCTCTTACTGACCGCAATTTTCATCAACCATCTTTTCATTAACAGGAAATTTCTTGAACAACAGGTCCAGGAACGAACCCGAAACCTGCTGGAGAGTGAACGGCGATTCCATGACCTTGTCAACCTGCTTCCGGAAATGGTTTTGGAAACTGATCTTACCGGTAATATTACCTACGCTAATAAAACAGCAAAAAATCAACTGCAACTTACAACTGGACATAAAACTGCTATAAATTTTTTCCATTTCATCCAGGAAGACGAACGCGAAGAAGCCAAAGCAAGTTTCCAAGACTCTCTCAAAGAAGAACGGTCCAGTTTAATTGAGTTCACTGCAACAGACAGAAATAATTCGTCATATCCGATACTTATTCGCTCCGCGCCAATCTCGAATGGTCAAGAGGTTTCCGGTGCCCGGATGATTGTCATTGATATGACTGAAAGACACCTGCTGGAAGAACAACTGCACCGCGACCAGAAGATGAAAGCTATCGGTCTCATGGCCGGTGGGGTTGCCCACGACCTGAACAATATCCTCTCAGGCATTATCAGTTATCCAGAACTCCTGCTCCTTGACCTGGACAAAGAGAGCAGTCTTCGACGCCCTCTTGAATCAATTCACCGATCTGGACTCGATGCCGCAGAGGTAGTGTCCGATCTGCTTACCGTCGCCAGAGGGATTGCTGCAAATAAAGAAATCATTGCCCCGAATGTGTTGATTAAGGCTTATCTCGACTCCACTGATTTCCAGCAACTCCTAACAAAACACCCTCTTATCAGCATTAAAACCTCCCTGTCTTCGAAGCTGCGAAACATCTCCTGTTCCCCAATTCATGTTCGAAAATGTCTAATGAATCTTATCATCAACGGCATGGAAGCAATTCATGGAGAAGGGACTCTTTCTATCGTCACTGAAGACCATGATCAGAGTCTTCCCTTATCAAAAGGCAGGTTGAATTTATCCAAAGGAAATTTCTCTAAAATA